>JAEWCK010000053.1 GCA_023390675.1 Pseudomonadota bacterium | reverse complement strand
CGCTGGTGCTGCTCCAGCCCGGCGCGCTCGCGACGATCGCCAGGCCCGGCGGCCGCGCGAGCAAGCTCGCCGCTGCGGGGTGGAACGTCCTCGCGATCCAGGCGCGCGCCACCGATGGCGCCGAGGAGGCCAAGAGCGACATCGTCGGCGACCAGAACCTGCTGTCGCTCCGCGCGATGCTGGTCGGGCGGACGCTGCCCGGCATCCGCATCGATGACACGATCCGCGCGCTCGACTGGCTGGCGAGCGTCGAGCCGGGCGTGAAGCCCGCGCTGCTCGGCACGGGCACGATGGGTCCGGTCGCGCTCCAGACGGGGTTGCTCGACAGCCGCGTCGGCCAGGTGTTGATCGAGGGTTCGGGGCTATCGTGGCAGAGCGCCGTGGAAGCCCCGCTCGCGCGCGACTTGCCCGCCAACACGATTCCTGCCGCGCTGACGCGTTACGATCTCACCGACGTGATCGCCGCGCTGGGCCCTGACAGGCTGCGCATCTTCGCGCCCGTCGATCCGATGGGTGCGCCGCTGCGCGAGGCGGCGTTCCATGCACTGGTCGGCCCCGGCTTCGCCTTCCGGCCCTATCCCGAGCTGCCCTGAGCCTCAGCGCAGCACATAGGGCGCGGGCGGCGCGGGCACCGGATCGCCGAGCCCCGGCGGAGGCAGCGCCACTGCGCCCGCCAGCCCGCGGCCACTCACATTGTGCGTGGCGAGCAGCGGCCCGTCATAGCCCGACACGTCGAGATGCTCGATCCGCACGCCCTTCGCGTTGGCGAGCGCGATCCCCCGCCGGCACGTCCCCCGGATGTTCGAAAGCGTTAGTCCGATAAGCGGCTTGTCCGGATGCACAGCGCTCCCGTCGACCAGCATCGGCACGTCGGTCACGCGCACGTCGCTGAAGGCGAACCGCCCGACAGTCGGGATGCCGTCGCGCCCCTGCACCGGATATTCGTCCTGCTTGCCGCTGTTGAGGAAGTTGAAGCGCAGGAAGCCCTGCTGCACCCCCGAAACGTCGAGGTCGCGCATCGTGATGTCCTCGATGAACGCGCCGCGCCCCGGCCGGCTCTTGATGTACACGGCATGCGTCTTCGCCCCGAGGAAGCGGCAGCGCTCGACGAGCACGCCGCGGATTCCGCCCGAAGTCTCGCTGCCGATCCCGATGCACGCCCAGACGCTGTCCCTGAAGCTGCAATCGGCGATGCGGACGTCGAGCGTCGGGCGCGCGATCGTGTTCCCCTCCATCCCCCGCCCCGATTTGAGCGAGATGCAGTCGTCGGCGGTGTCGAAGCTGCACCGCTCGATCACGACGCGCTCGCACGAATCGACATCGATCCCGTCCGCCCCGCCATTCACCACCATGTCGGCGAAGCGCACGTCCGAGCAGAAGATCGGGTGGATCGACCACATATCGTTCTGCTGGGTGAACACCTCGCGCACGTTGACGCCGCGGCATTCGACGAATTCCATCAGTGTCGGATTGCGATTGCCCGTCGGCCGGTCGATCCGTCCCTTGATCGCCGGATTGCCGAGGATGCGGCCCTTGCCCGTAATGCCGATCGCGTCGGCGTCTATGGCATGGATCAGCCCGATATGGCCTTTGACGAACTTGCCCTCCCAGCGCACCTGCCGCAGCGGATAGTCGGCGAGATCGGGCGAACCCTGCAGCGTCGCCCCCTGCTCGACGCGCAAGGTGGTCCGCGGCCCGATCGCGACCGCGCCGATCAGATAGGTCCCTGGCCCCGCGACGACCTCGCCCCCGCCAAGCATCGCGCAGCGATCGAGCGCCTGCTGAAAAGCGAGCGTGTCCTTCGCCGCGCCATCGCCCTTCGCGCCGAAGTCGCGCACGTCGAGCCGGACGCGCGCCGCCGGAGCCGCAGCGGCGCGCACCCGGACGCCACCCGCTCCGCTCGCCACCGCCAGCCCTCCGGCAAGCTGAAGCAACTCGCGGCGCGCCACATCCCCTGCCGACATTCGTCTCTCTCCCGGTGCCTTATGACACCGGTGGACTACAGCAGATCGCCGGGCGGCGCTACGGCCGCCACGTCACCGAATTGAAGAAGCGGTCGCGCGGCCAGCTCTTGTCGTTCTCGAAGTGGCGCACGGAGACCGAGAGCCACTTGTTGCCGACGTACATGTTGCGCGCGACTTCGATCTGCGAACCATCCGAACCGAAGCCCATATAGCGATAGACGAGCTCGGTTCCGCGCATGCCCGGCACCGGCATTTCGGACGGCTTGAGCACCCGCTGGCTGACGAATTCCTTGCTCACTGCGGCATCGCCGCCGCCCTTGGCCTCGGCAATGTCCCCAGCGATCTTCGCGTCGACATTGTACGGTTTGTCCGCGATCACCGCCTGGAGGAAATAATAGGCCCTGAAATCGCCGGCCCCGTTTCGCATCGTCGCGGTCAGCTGGATGACGCGGCCCTGCGCGATATCGGTCCATTTGTCGAAGCGCTCGGGCTCGCCGGGAAATTCGGCCGAAAGCCCGGTAGGCTGGGTGTAGCGCTGCCAGCTCTGCTGCGCGGGCGCGGCGGCGAACACGAGGGCGGCGGGCAGGATCACGTGCAACGGCGTCATAAGCTCTCCCCATTGAGCGGCAGGGCATCCCAACGACACCCCGCAACCGATTGATTACGCTCCCGCAATGTCTGCCGCCTGAACGGGATTTTGCAAGCGCCGCCGCCAGGTCCGCGGCGGTATTTGCCTTTCCCCCCGCTTTGCGCTAACGGCCGCCCCTTCCAGAGCATTGCGACGGAAAAGCTGCGGGAGAACGCTTCGGCGTTCGTCTGGACCGCTAAACTTGATCCCGGCGCGGCGGCCTTCGCTCCGCGTCGCAGAAAGAGAGTGACATGGCAAAGAAGATTACCGGCTATATCAAGCTGCAGGTGCCCGCGGGCGCCGCGAATCCCTCGCCCCCGATCGGCCCGGCGCTCGGTCAGCGCGGCGTCAACATCATGGAATTCTGCAAGGCGTTCAACGCCGCGACCGGCGACCTGGAGAAGGGCGCGCCGCTCCCGACCGTGATCACCGTCTATGCGGACCGCTCGTTCTCGTTCGAGACCAAGACGCCGCCCGCCACCTTCCTCATCAAGAAGGCCGCGAACCTGAAGTCGGGCTCGAAGGAGCCGGGCAAGGTCTCGGCGGGCAAGATCGCCCGCTCGAAGCTGACCGAGATCGCGCAGATCAAGATGAAGGACCTCAACGCGAACGACCTCGAGGCCGCGACGAAGATCATCGAAGGCTCCGCGCGCGCGATGGGCCTCCAGGTTGTGGAGGGCTAAGGACATGGCGAAGCAGACCAAGAAGCAGAAGACCTGGGCCGTCGACGCCGAGAAGCTCCACGGCGTGGACGAGGCGATCGCGCTGGTGAAGTCCAACGCGACGAGCAAGTTCGACGAGACGATCGAAGTCGCGCTCAACCTGGGCGTCGATCCGCGTCACGCCGATCAGATGGTCCGCGGCGTCGTCACGCTCCCCAAGGGCACCGGCAAGACCGTGCGCGTCGGCGTGTTCGCCAAGGGCGCGAAGGCGGACGAGGCGCGCGAGGCGGGTGCCGACGTCGTCGGCGCCGAGGACCTGCTCGAGATCGTCCAGGGCGGCAAGATCGAGTTCGATCGCTGCATCGCCACGCCCGACATGATGGGCCTGGTCGGCCGTCTCGGCAAGGTGCTCGGCCCCAAGGGCCTGATGCCGAACCCGAAGCTCGGCACCGTGACGATGAACGTCGGCGAGGCGGTCAAGGCCGCCAAGGGCGGTCAGGTCGAGTATCGCGTCGAGAAGGCGGGCATCATCCATTCGGGCATCGGCAAGGCGTCGTTCCCGGCCGAGGACCTGCGCGCGAACTTCGACGCGCTGGTCGATGCGGTGGTCAAGGCCAAGCCGTCGGGCGCCAAAGGCAAGTACCTCAAGAAGGTCGCGCTCTCGAGCACGATGGGCCCGGGTGTGCGCGTCGACGTGGCGGAAGTCGCGACGGCGTAAGCCTTTCCGGAGACGGAGACTGCAAGGGCCGGAAGCGCGAGCTTCCGGCCCTTTCGCTTGACCCTGCGATCGACGCGTTGCCCCTTGCGGGCACCTGTCGCTAGCCTGTAACGATCCGCCGCGATTGCATGGAGCCGCCGTCATTCGACAGATTGCCGCTTTGCCGTATCGGGCCGAAGGCGCCGCGATCGATTCCCCGGTGCGGATCATGCTGGTCACGTCGCGCGAGAGCGGCCGCTGGGTGATCCCCAAGGGCAACTTCCCCGCCGGCACCGATCCGCACCGCGCCGCGGCGATCGAGGCGCGCGAGGAAGCCGGGGTGATCGGCCTCGTCTGCCCCACGCCGCTCGGCTCGTATCGCTATCGCAAGAAGCGCACGAGCGGCGCGTCGCTGATGGTCGACGTCGATGTCTTCCCGCTCGCGGTGAACGCCGAATTGGTCAGCTGGAAGGAGCAGTCGCAGCGCGAGCGCCGCTGGTTCAGCCTGTCCGAAGCGGCGGCGATGGTCGACGAACCGGATCTGCGCGACCTGATCCGGTCGTTCGGCCAATCCGAATTCAAGGCAGCAACCCAGCGCATCGGCATTCTTCAAGCCGTGGCCGAAAAATCGAAAGTGAAGCCCATGTTCGCCTGGTTCCAGCGCCTGTTGCCCAAGACCGGCAATTTCTTCGAGATGTTCGAGGCGCATGCCGTCACGATCTGCAAGGCGGCCGACGCGCTTTCGCGCCTCGTCCAGACCGGCGGGCATGACCACGTCCAGGAAGTGATCGAGCGCGAGCACGATGCCGACGAGATCATCCGCGAGATGCTGCGCACCGTGCGCGAGACCTTCCTCACGCCGTTCGATCGCGGCGCGATCACTTCGCTGATCGGATCGATGGACGACGCGATCGACGAGATGCAGGCCGCGGTGCAGGCGATCGACCTCTACGCGGTCACCGATTTCGAGCAGGAAATGAAGGACATGACCGCGATCATCGTCGATGCCGCGCGGTTGACCGCCGAGGCGATGCCGCTGCTCCGCGATGTCGGCAAGAACGGCAAGCGGCTCCACGAGCTGACCGAGCGGCTCGTCCGGATGGAATCGCATGCCGACGAGATCCACCGCGCCGGGCTCAAGCGCGCCTTTGCCGAGCTCGGCCCGGTCAGCCCGCTCAAATTCTCGGTGCAGCGCGAGGTGTACAAGCATCTCGAACGGATCGTCGATGCGTTCGAGGATGTCGCGAACGAGATCGACGGCATCGTGATCGACCACGCCTGACCGGTAGCCAGGCATGCAGGAACTCGCCTTTCCGCTGCTCGTCGCGCTGATCATCGTCGCGCTCGCGTTCGATTTCCTCAACGGACTGCACGACGCGGCCAATTCGATCGCGACCGTCGTCGCGACCCGGCTGCTCAAGCCCGTCCACGCCGTCGCCTTCGCAGCCGTGTTCAATTTCGCCGCCTATTTCCTCACCATCGCCTATCCCAGCCTGCACCGGGTGGCGGACACGATCGGCCAGGGGCTGATCGACAAGAACCTCGTCACGCCCGCGGTGGTCTTCGGCGCGCTGGTCGGCGCGATGTTCTGGAACGTCGTGACATGGCTGAAGGGGATTCCTTCCTCGTCGAGCCACGCCCTGGTCGGCGGGATGATCGGGTCGGGCGTCGCGCATGCGGGCCTCACCGGCGTGCAATGGACGGGGCTCAACAAGACGCTGATCGCGATCGTCCTGTCCCCGACGATCGGCATGATCCTCGCGATGCTGGTGATGCTGGTGACGAGCTGGCTGTTCATGCGTGCCACCTCGCGCACCGCGGAGCGCAGCTTCCGCTTCCTCCATTTGATCTCGTCGGGCGCCTATTCGCTGAGCCACGGCCTCAACGATGCGCAGAAGACGATGGGGATCATCGCGGTGCTGCTCTATTCGACCGGCTATCTCCACGGCGAGTTCCACGTGCCGCACTGGGTGGCGATCTCGTGCTACATCGCGATCGCGCTCGGCACATTGACCGGCGGCTGGAAGATCATCGAGACGATGGGCTCGCGGATCACCAAGCTCTCGCAGCATCAGGGCTTCAGCGCATCGCTCGCCGGCTCGGTGGTGCTGTTCACGGCATCGTGGCTCGGTATCCCGGTCTCGACGACGCACACGATCACCGGCGCGGTGATCGGCGCGGGCACCGCGCGCCGCGCATCCGCGGTGCGCTGGGGCGTGGCGGGCAATGTCGTGGCAGCGTGGGTCATCACGATCCCCGCCTCCGCCGCTGTCGGCGCGCTGTTCTACCTGCTCACCACGCTGTTCTGAGCCGCAGCCACCCGTCAACAATACTCCGTCACCCCGGCCTTGTGC
>JAEWCK010000414.1 GCA_023390675.1 Pseudomonadota bacterium | reverse complement strand
GTCCAGTTGCGAGCGATCCGATACTGGGCCCCGGCCTTCGCCGGGGAACTGGAGCCAGAAGGTCCTCGGAGTGACGCGCAAGATCCTGATCGTCGAGGACGACGCCGCCAGCTCGGCCTATGTCGCGAAAGGTCTCGCCGAGGCCGGCTTCGCGGTGGAGACGTGCGGCGACGGCCGCGACGGGCTGTTCCTCGCCAGCGAAGGCATCTTCGACCTGCTGATCGTCGATCGCATGCTCCCCGGGCTCGACGGGCTGGCGATGCTGAGCGCGCTACGCGCGGCGCAGGTCCGCACGCCGGCGATCGTCCTCTCCGCGCTCGGCACGGTCGACGACAAGGTCGGCGGGCTCAGCGCCGGCGCCGACGATTATCTCACCAAGCCCTTTTCCTTCGCCGAGCTGCTCGCGCGCGTCGCGGCGCTGCTCCGCCGCGCCGATCGCGTCGAGAGCGAGGCGCAGTCGACCAGGCTCGTCGTCGGCGATCTCGAGATCGACCTGCTCACGCGCATGGTGACGCGCGCCGGCCGTCCGATCGCGGTCGGCGGGCGCGAGTTCAACCTGCTCGAATTCCTTGCGCGGCACGCCGGCGAAGTCGTCACCCGCACGATGATGCTCGAGAAAATCTGGAACTATCATTTCGATCCCGGATCGAACGTCGTCGACGTCCATATCGGCCGGCTGCGGCGCAAGCTCGAGGAGGGCTTCGACAGTCCGATCCTCCACACCGTCCGAGGCGCCGGATACCGCCTCGCGGCGGAGGGGTGATTCGCCTTTCGATCACCGCGCGGCTCGCGTTGCTCGCGGTCGCATTGTCGCTGGTCACCAGCCTCGCACTTGCCGGGCTGGTCTGGCAGCAGACGCATGACGACGCGATCGGGGCGCTGCGCCGCGACACGGTCGAACAGGCCGACGCCTTCGCCGCGGTGCACCGCTCGGGCGGCAAAGTGGCGCTTTCGCAGGCGATCGACGCCGCAGTCGACGACGACGATTCGCTCGTTGCCGAGGTCGTCGATGCCGGCGGCACGCGCCGCCTCGGCGCCGGGCCTGACAAGCTCGCCTTCGCCCCTGCCGCCGAACCCTTCCGTATCGCCGCGCTCGGCACCGGAGACGACTGGAAGCAGGAAGCGGGCTTCACCATCCGCCCGCTCGGCCGCGACTGGCTGGTCACCGGCCGCCTCCTCGACGACTGGCAGCGCGCCCAGCGCACGATCGAGCGTGCGCTGCTGCTCGCTGTGCTGCTTTCCATCGTGCTCGGCATCGCGGGCGGCCTCGTGCTGACGCGCTATGTCTCCCGCCGGCTCAACCGGATCGCAGGCGCGGTGGACGCCGTGGCGGCAGGCGATCTCACCACGCGCGTCGGCGCGGAGGCGGGGGGAGGGGACGCCTTCGACCGGCTGGCGCATCGCATCGACGGCATGCTCGACCGGATCGACCGGCTGATGGGCGAGTTGCGTGTCGTCACCGACTCGATCGCGCACGATCTGCGCTCGCCGCTCGCCCGCCTCCGCGCCCGTGCCGAGGCGGCGCAGGCCGCGAAGGAACCCGCCCAGCGTGAGGCTGCGCTCGCCGGGCTGATCGCCGAGACCGATGTTGTGATGCGGATGCTCGGCGTGCTGCTCGAGATCAGCCGATCCGAAGCGGTGCGACGCGATAGCCTCGTCACGCTGGATCCCGCCGCCTTGATCGAGGAGGTCGGCGAGCTCTATGCCCCCGTGGCGGAGGAGGCGGGACTGCGCTTCCTGCTCGAAATTCCTGCCGCCGCGCCCCTCGCGCTCCACCGCGAGCTGCTCAGCCAGGCAGTCGCCAACCTGATCGACAATGCGATGCGCCACGCGGGCGAGGGCGGCCAGATCGTGCTTGCGCTTGCGCAGAGCGAAGGCGAGCTGCGCATTACCGTGACCGATCGGGGCCCCGGCATCGCGCCGGAGGATCGCGCGCAGGCGCTCGCGCGCTTCGGCAGGCTCGACACCGCGCGCAGTTTGCCGGGCGCGGGGCTTGGCCTCGCGCTGGTCGAGGCAGTCGCGCGGCTCCATGGCGGCCGGCTCGAGCTCGGCGACAACGCGCCGGGTCTCGCTGCGACGATCGTCATCCCGCGCGGCTGAGCTTCCCAGCCTGCGCCTGGACGGATAGCTTTGCGACCATGCGCCTGCCGCTCGCCGTCCTGCTGCTCTCGATCGCGCCGTCGGCGCCGGCGCAGCGGCTCGCGACGGTCGGCCGCGTCTGGTCGGGCAACGACACGCGCTTCGCGCTGGCGGTGGGCAGGGGCCGGATCTTCGTCGGCTATTACGACGCCGCGCGCCGGCTCACCATCGCCTCGCGCGAACGCAAAGGCGGTATGTGGACCTACCGCAGGCTCGACAGCCGCCTCGGCTGGGACAGTCACAATTACGTCGCGCTCGCCATCGATTCCGCCGGCCGGCTGCACGTCGCGGCAAACATGCACAACGATCCGCTCGTCTATTTCCGCACGACGCGGCCGGGCGATATCAAGACCCTGGCGCGCGTGCCCGTGATGGTCGATGCGAGGGCCGAGCGACGGATGACCTATCCCGTCTTCCTTCACGACGCTGCCGGTCGGCTGATCTTCAAATATCGCGACGGTGGCAGCGGCAACGGCGACGAGCGCTACAATGTCTGGAACGCCGCGGCGGGGCGCTGGACCAGCCTGCTCGCCACGCCGCTGATCGACGGGGAGGGGAAGCGCAACGCCTATCCCGTCGGTCCCGTGCTCGGCCCGGACAAGCGCTTCCACCTCGTCTGGGTCTGGCGCGATACGCCGGATGCCGCGACCAACCACGATCTCAGCTACGCCCGCAGCGCCGATCTCGTGCATTGGGAGCGTTCGGACGGCATGCCGCTCGCGCTGCCGATCCGGCTCGCTTCGGCCGAGATCATAGACCCCGTTCCGGTCCATGGCGGCATGATCAACAACAACACCGCGATCGCCTTCGACGGGGGAGGCGATCCGATCGTCACCTTTCACAGGTTCGACGCGGACGGGAACACCCAGATCTACGTCGCCCGGCGCGAGGCCAAGGGTTGGCATGTCGCGCAAGCGAGCGACTGGCGCGGCTTCCGCTGGGATTTCGGCGGCGGCGGATCGATCGAAAGCCGGGTCCGCGTCGCGGGGGCGAGCCCCGCAGCCTACGGGCTGCGCGTTCCCGTTGTGCGCGACGGCAAGGCGATCGAGCTGATCCTCGGCGCCGTCACGCTCGCCCGTATCGCCGAACGCCCTGCCGTCAGCTTCGCAGATCGCCTCACGCCGCGGATCGCGATTCCCGCCGGCATGGCGCTCAACGTGGTAGAGGACGAATCGGGCTATGCGCTCGCCTGGCCTTCGCGCCCCGCCAATCGCGACCTGCCCACGCCCGACATTCCGGCTCCGACCACGCTAATGCTCGTCGAGCCCGACTAGAGCGCGCGTGAAAGCCAGTGCAGCGTGTTGAGCGCGAACTGGCGGTCGTCGTTGCCCGGCGCGTTCATCCCCATCGGCTTGCCCTGCACCGAGATCTGCGCGGAGAACATCGCGGCTTCGCCGAGCACGACCACACGCCCCTTGCCGAAGGGGAAGGCTATTCCCTGCGCCCGCGTGCCGACATTGCGTCCCGACGTCCGCTCGCCGCGCTGGAGCGCCTGCACTGCGGGCACGCCCGGCACTTCGAACGCATCGCTGGGCAATTGCAGCAGCACGGTTGCGCCTGCAGGCGCGCCGAGCGACTGGCCGGTGAATGCCGTCACGTGGCGCACGCGCTCCTCGCCGTTCCGGCCGGCTAGGATCGGATGCCGGCCCAGCCGCGCGCCTTCATAGTCGATCGTCGTCGTCACGCGCTGCCCGCCCGCGCCCTGCGTCACGACATAGCCTTGCCCCATATCGACTCCGAAGCGCGCCGCCAGCCGCGCCGCGGCGCTGCCGAAGGGCGCATGATCGGCGAGGAGCAGCAGCGATCCGCCGCCCGCCACCCACTCGCGCAGCGCGTCGGCCTCGGCGTCGCCCGGCGCTGTGAGCAGATTGGCGATCACCAGTATGTCGGTCTGCGCGAGGGTCGATGCCGGCCAGCCGTTTGCGCCGCTCACGCGGTAGCCGTCGGCCCTCAGCAGCGCGGCGAAGGGCGCATAGCGGCCGTCGGCGGTGTGGAAATTGTCGTGCCCCTCGTCGATCGACACGCGCGGTCCTTGCGCTCGCGGATAGGCCGGAGCGGCGACTCGCGGCCGGAAGTCGGGGTCGGCACGCTGTTGCTGCGCCTGCGCGGGGGCGGGAAGGAGCAGGGCGGCAAGGGCGATCGGCAGGACGAGTGACTTCATGGCGCTGGGCTCCCGGCTTGGCGTGACGGCATTGATCGTGTATGGAGTTTGTTCCGGCAAATGCTTGCCCGCGGCGCTTGACAGTGCAGTTGCGGGTGCATATGTCGCGCATCTTCCGAAACACCGGTATTGCGGCGGCGCTCCAGTGCGCTCGTCGTGCCACTGCATTTCGGAAACAACGCTACGAGATGGGATGCGAGCTGCCATGCGGCGTCCCGTGGAGCTGGGAGAAAAAATTCATGGCACGTATTGCGGGTGTCAATATCCCGACCAACAAGCGCGTCGTCATTGCGCTGCAGTATATCCACGGCATTGGCCCGGCCAAGGCCAAGGAAATCACCGACAAGCTGAACATCGCGCCCGAGCGCCGCGTCCAGGACCTGTCGGACCAGGAAGTGCTGCAGATCCGCGAGACGATCGACGCCAGCTACACCGTCGAGGGCGACCTTCGCCGCGACACGGCGATGAACATCAAGCGCCTGATGGACCTGGCCTGCTATCGCGGCCTGCGTCATCGCAAGGGCTTGCCCGTCCGCGGCCAGCGCACGCACACCAATGCGCGCACCCGCAAGGGCAAGGCCAAGCCGATCGCCGGCAAGAAGAAGTAAGGGTCAGGGACAGCTATCATGGCACGTGAACCGCAGCGCCTCCGCCGTCGCGAGCGCAAGAACATCACCGCCGGCGTCGCCCATGTGAACGCCAGCTTCAACAACACGATGATCACCATCACCGACGCCCAGGGCAATGCGATCAGCTGGTCGTCCGCCGGCATGATGGGCTTCAAGGGCAGCCGCAAGTCGACGCCCTATGCCGCCCAGGTCGCCGCTGAGGACGCGGGCCGCAAGGCCGCCGAGCACGGCGTGCGCACGCTGGAAGTCGAAGTGAAGGGCCCGGGTTCGGGCCGTGAGTCGGCGCTGCGTGCCCTGCAGGCGGTCGGATTCCAGATCACTTCGATCCGCGATGTGACGCCGATCCCGCACAATGGCGTGCGGCCGTCGAAGCGCCGCCGCGTCTGAACGAACTTTTGCGCGGGCGGAACCCTTTCGCCCGCGCCGCTTTACCCGGCGGGACGCGTGCACACGTCCCGCCCTACCCCGAGGGGAACACAGTGGCTGTCAACGCAAAGAACTGGCAGGAACTCAAGAAACCCACCGCTCTCGAGAAGAAGCCGGGTGGTGACACCAAGCGGAAGGGCACGTTCGTGGCCGCGCCGCTGGGGCGCCGGGTGGGCCTGACGCTCGGCAACGCGCTCCGGCGCGTGCTCTTGTCCTCGCTGCAGGGCGCGGCGGTGACCTCGATCAAGATCGAGAACGTGCTGCACGAATTCTCGTCGCTCGCCGGCGTTCGCGAGGACGTGACCGATATCGTGCTCAACGTGAAGCAGGTCGCGCTGAAGATGCAGGGCGAAGGCTCGAAGCGCCTTCAGCTCTCCGCCACCGGCCCGACCGAAGTGACTGCGGGGATGATCAACGTCTCCGGCGACATCGAAGTGATGAACCCGGACCTGGTGATCTGCCATCTCGACGAAGGCGCGACGCTCAACATGGAGCTGCCCGCGGAAGCCGGGAAGGGCTATGTGCCCGCGGCCAACAACCGTCCGGCCGACGCGCCGATCGGCCTCATTCCGGTCGATGCGCTCTACTCCCCGGTCCGCCAGGTCGCCTACAAGGTGGAGAACACCCGCGTCGGCCAGGAACTGGACTATGACAAGCTGACGATCACCGTCGAGACCGACGGCACGATCAGCCCGGACGATGCGATCGCCTATGCCGCCCGCATCCTCCAGGAC
>JAEWCK010000375.1 GCA_023390675.1 Pseudomonadota bacterium | reverse complement strand
ATCCCCCACACCGTGCCGAACAGCCCGACGAACGGCGCCGCGGACGCGACGGTGGCGAGGAAGTTGAGGCGATCCGCCAGTCGATCGATCTCCTGCGCGATCGTCGCGCCCATCGCGGTGGCGAGGCGCTCGCGCGTGCCTTCGCGATCGATCGCCTTGCCGCTGGTCGAGCGGCGCCATTCGGTGACGCCCGCCGAGAATACGCGGACGATCGGTTGGTCGCGCCCGCCGGTGCGGCGATGGAACTCGTCGATATCGTCGGCCTCGCGATACTCGCCCTCGAACCGGTCGATCGCCCGGCGCACGCCGCCCACCTTGAAGCCGAAGCTCAGGATGATCGCCCAGGTCCACAGCGACGCGAGCAGCAGCCCGGCCATCACGGCGCGCACCACCCAGTCCGCCTGGAGGAACAGGCCGACCGGAGACATGGTCGCGGCGTCGGTGCTCAGGAATTCCACGTGTCTTGCTTCCCCTTCCAAACCAGCGGCTCGAACGCGGCGATCCATTCCGCCGGCTGGCGGCGAGGCCGGCCGGAAGGGGCGACGAACACTGCCTCCACTTCCGCCTCGGCCACTATGGTCGTCCCGCGCATGACTCGCTGATGAATATCCACTGCGGCGGGGCGCAGCCGGACGAGCCGGCTCACCACCACCAGTTCGTCCCCCAACCGCGCCGGGACGCGGTAGCGAAGCTTCGCCTCGCGGAGCGCCCAGGCGCCGATCCCGCCCTCGTGCGCCGCGCGCTGGTCCACTCCGGCGAGCGCCAGCATATCGGAGCGGGCGCGCTCGATGAACCGCAGATAGTTGGCGTGATAGACCATACCGGTGAGATCGGTGTCCTCGAAATAGACACGCAGGACGAAGCGATGCTCGATGCCTTCGAAGCGGCCGGGGGCGGGCAGCGCGTCCATGCCCCGGCCACCTAACCCAGCGGACTCGCCGGGGGAACCCCCGCGAATCCCGCTTGACTCGTGTAACGCATGGGTTACATGTAACCGATACGTTACACGAAGGGTTAGGTAATGAACGGGAGAAATGCTGATGTCGCCGAACGTGCGGCATGGGGACGCGGCCGTGCGGCGAGCGCGATGGCAATGGTGTTCGTCGCCGCTCAGGCGGGCAGTTTCCGCGACGAATTGCTGCTCGGCCTGACGCGAAAGGATGGCTGAGGGACTGTACAACCGTCTCCGCCAATTGCGGGCCGAGCGCGACCTGACCCAGGCCGCGCTCGCCGAGGCGGTGGGAGTCAGCCGCAAGACCGTCAATACCGTCGAGAACGGCGTGTTCACGCCCTCCACCACGCTGGCGCTCCGCCTCGCGGCGGCGCTCGAATGCCGGGTGGAGGACATCTTTTCGCTCACACCTTTGGAGCAGAATCCATGATTTCCGATATCGAACGCGCCGAGGCCAAATCGCGCGCCCGCGCCATCGTGATGGCGCTGCTTGCTGTGGTCATCACCGTTGTCTCGACCTTCGGGCTTTCGGACCCGATCGACGATGCGCAGTGGCGCGGGGTGACCTGGCTGGTCAATGTGGGGCTCGCGCTCGCGATCCTCTCGACCAGCGGCGGGCTGATGCTCAACAGCCGGTTGCGCAAGCTGATGGACGACGAGCGTTCGCAGGCGAACCGGGCGCGGGCGTTCAAGGCGGCGTTCCGCGTCGCGATGCTCGTCGCGTGCGTGCTCTACGCCGTCAGCTGGTCGACGCCGATCGAGACGCGTGCGGCGCTGCGGCTGGTGACCGGGCTGGGGCTCGCCGCGGGGCTCGCGCGCTATGCGATGCTCGAGGCGTTCGACTAGTCGAACAGGCCGTCCTGCGTCGCGGCGGGGGGATCGAGGCCGAGATGCTTCCACCCCGCCGCGTTGAGGCAGCGGCCGCGCGCGGTGCGGGCGATCATGCCGATCTGGATCAGATAGGGCTCGATCACTTCCTCGATCGTGTCGCGCGGCTCGGACAGCCCTGCGGCGAGCGTCTCGACCCCGACCGGACCGCCCCTGTAGATATCGGCGATCATCGTGAGGTAGCGCCGGTCCATGCTGTCGAGCCCGAGCGCGTCTACTTCGAGCCGGGTCAGCGCCGCATCGGCGACGCTGGCATGCACCGTCTCCTCGCCGAGCACATTGGCGAAGTCGCGCACCCGGCGGAGCAGCCGCCCGGCGATGCGCGGCGTGCCGCGCGAGCGCCGCGCGATCTCGTGCGCGCCGTCCTGCGCGACGTGCAGGTCGAGCAAGGCGGCGGCGCGAGTGACGACGCGCTCGAGTTCGTCGACGGTGTAGAATTGCAGGCGCACGGGGATGCCGAAGCGATCGCGCAGCGGGGTCGTCAGCAACCCCTGCCGCGTGGTCGCGCCGACGAGGGTGAAGCGCGGCAAGTCGATCCGCACGCTCCGCGCCGAGGGGCCTTCGCCGATCATCAGGTCGAGCGCGCGGTCCTCCATCGCGGGATAGAGGACTTCCTCGACCGCGGGCGCGAGCCGGTGGATCTCGTCGATGAAGAGGACGTCACCGTCCTCGAGATTGGTGAGCAAGGCCGCGAGATCGCCCGACTTGGCGATCACCGGCCCTGAAGTGGCGCGGAATCCCACGCCCATCTCGCGCGCGACGATCTGCGCGAGCGTGGTCTTGCCGAGCCCAGGCGGGCCGAAGAACAGGACATGGTCGAGCGCCTCGCCGCGCGCCTTGGCGGCCTGGATGAACACGCGGAGGTTCTCGCGCGCGCCCTTCTGCCCGACGAACTCGTCGAGCGTCCTGGGGCGCAGCGCGGCATCGACATCGTCGGCGCGGCGCGCGGGGGCGAGGATGCGATCGGTGTCGGTCATGCGTAACGATCTATCCCGTCGCCGACGATCTCGACCCAGCCGTGCTTGCGCTCCTCATAGACCGAATATTCCGGCGGGGAGAAAGCGGGATCGGCGAACCCGCCGATCGGCACCGCGACCAGATCAGGCAGGCCGCTGGCCACGTACCAGACGGTGCCGCCGCAGACCGGGCAGAAATGGAAGGTCGCGGGCTGGCCGCTGTCGCCGGTGACCGTCCATTCGCGCGCGTCGCCGGCGAAAGTCACTTGCTCCGCCGGCCATCGCGCCTGCGCGGCGAAGGCCGAGCCGCTGCGCCGCTTGCAGTCGAGGCAATGGCAGACCGAGATGCGCACCGGCTCGCCCGTGCAAGTCGCGCTGAGCTGGCCGCAGCGGCACGTGGCGGTGCGCGCAGTCATTTCGGCGGCGAATATAGAATGTCGAGTGAGGCGGGATGGGCCAGCACCCCCGCAGCAAGGGCGATCGCAAAGGAGACCGCATTACCTACCAATGCCCTGAAATGGCCGACGGCAGCATCGTCATCCGTTCGTTTACCCCATCCCGCCGCCAGTTTGGCTGCCACCCATCCGCCAATGAAGAAAGCGAGCTGCGTCGGAGCCCAGATGAACAATGTTGTAGCGATGGCCCGCTCCGTGACTCCGACCCAAATATCCATCGGCCGAAACCACTCCCGTTTCCGGCCGGTCGTCGCCCACATCAGCTTGACGACCCCACCTACTACCACGCCACCCACAAGGGTGCTGAGAAGATAGGCAAGAAGATAGGTCAGGGTCACTTCGCCGCCTTCCGTAGCGCCAGTCGCACCAGCGCGTCGAGCGTCGCGCCTGCGCCCAATTCCTCATTGGCGGCGCTCACGGCGCTCGATGCCTCGGCCGGCTTGAAGCCGAGGTTGAGG
>JAEWCK010000167.1 GCA_023390675.1 Pseudomonadota bacterium | reverse complement strand
TCTCCGCCGCGCCTCGGTGGCGTAGGTAGCACTGACCGGCACGCTGGCGCCGCCCGCGAGCGCCAGCCGCCAGCGGCGGCCGTCGCGCTCGGCGGCGCGCACAGCATCCGCGGCAACCCAGGCGCCGCGATGGACCTGCGCGCCATCGAGCCCTGCCGTCTCGGCCAGCGCGTCGCTGAAGCGGTAATGGATCAGCGCGCTCGCGCCATCGCGACTATGGACGCGGCAATAATGGTCCTCGGCCTCGATCGCCGCGAGCGTATCGGGGGCGATCCGGGCTCGGGCGAGCAACCCGTCCTCGACCTTCGCCGCGGTCGGGGCGCGGCGGAGCAGCACCCAGGCGACGAGCGCGCAGACGACGAAGATCGTCGCGCTGATCGCCGCAGCGCGCAGCCACACGTCGTGCGGCATCGCCGCCATCTCGACGCCGACCAGCCGGCCGCACAAGGCGATCTCGACCGGGAGCGGCAGATTGAGTGGCACCGATCCGGCGAGCGCGACACGCGGCCAATCTTCGTCCTTGCGCACGAAGGCGGCAAACAGCACCTGCCACTTGAGCGCATTCCATCCCATCAGCATCAGCCAGAAGCCGATGCGCGGGCCGAGCGGCAATGCGCTGGTGCCGAAGCCGCCGGTGACGATCATCAGCGCGGCGGCGGCGAAGCAGGCGATCCCGAGCAAGGGGAAGCCCGGCACCGGCCGCTTGGGCCGCGCGCGTTTCGCGAAGCCACGGACGCGCTTCGCGAAACCCCGCTTGCGGGCGCGTCCGGTTCCGGGACTGAGGCGAAGGCTCCGGGCGGCGGGCATGGCGGGCAGGCTGCCATGTCGGGTCCGCACCGGCAACCGGGGAGATTATGATGGTTCGGACGATGATCGTACTTGCGGCTATGGCGCTGGCCTTCGCGATGCCCGCAGCGCATGCCCAGGAGGCGGACAGTGCCGCGCTCTCCGCGCAGGCCGAGGCGATGCACAAGCTCGACTGGATGCACGGGAAATGGCGCGGCGAGGCAGTGATGCAGACGCCCGCCGGCGAGCGCCGCGTGACGCACACCGAGCGCGTCGGCACCTTGCTGGGCGGCACCATCACGGTGATCGAAGGCAAGTCGTTCGATGCGGCGGGCAATGTGCCGTTCAATGCCTTCGCGGTCGTCGCCTACGATGCGCGCGCGAAGACCTTCTCGATGGCGAGCCACGCCGGCGGGCGTTCGGGGACCTTTCCGTTCACCGTGACTGATGCAGGTTATGGCTGGGAAGTGCCCGCCGGACCCGCAACCATCCGCTATACCGCGACGTTTGCGGGCGGAACATGGACCGAAGTCGGCGACTATGTCGCGCCGGGTCAACCGCCCAGGCGCTTCTTCACGATGACGCTCAGGCGCATCGGCGATACCGATTGGCCGGAGGGCGGGAGCGTCACCAAGGATTGATTTTCCACGGCTCCTGCCACAAGGGGGACGATAGTTCGCCACAAAGGGGGATCAGGCGACCCGTGCTCCGCCGTGGATGCAGCGCGGGCGCTTCCCCCGGGAGTCAGTAATGGGTTCGATTGCCAAGACGCCGAAGAACGGCGCCGTTCGCGGTGCAGTGCTTCGCCACGAGCACCTCACCAAGGAAGGCATTCTGGAGCGTGCGTTCACCTTCGCATTCCGTGGGCTCGTCTATGCGCAGATCTGGGAAGACCCCGATGTCGACATGGAGGCGCTGCAGATCCAGCCCGACAGCCATGTCGTGACGATCGCGTCGGGCGGGTGCAACGTCTTCTCCTATCTGACCGCGAACCCTGCGAAGATCACGGCGGTGGACCTGAACCCGGCTCACATCGCGCTCAACAACCTCAAGAAGCAGGCTGCGCTGCACCTGCCCGATTACGCCGCGTTCCGCCGCTTCTTCGGCGACGCCGACCGGGCAGAGAATGTCGATGCGTACAAGGAGTATATCCAGCCGCATCTCGACGAGGTCTCGCGCGACTATTGGGAACGCCGCGGACCGAACGGGATTCGCCGCATCCACGCATTCCGCCGCGGTTTCTATCGCCACGGGCTGCTCGGCCGATTGATCGGCTTCGTCCACTGGCTGGCGCGCCGCTACGGGATCGACCCGACCGCGATCCTCAAGGCCAAGAACATCGAGGAGCAGCGCGCGATCTTCCAGACGCATTACGCGCCTTTCTTCGAGAAGAAGTTCCTGCGCTGGTTGGTCGACCAGCCCGCCGCCTTGTTCGGCTTCGGCATCCCGCCCGCGCAGTACGACCTGCTCGCCAAGGACGACCAGCAAGGCATCACCGGCGCGCTCAAGAGCCGGCTTCGCAAGCTCGCCTGCGACTTCGACCTCAAGGACAATTACTACGCCTGGCAGGCTTTCGGCCGCGGCTATGGCAAGCATGCCGACGCGCCGCTGCCGCCGTACCTCCAGGCGAAGAATTTCGACGACGTCCGCGCGCGCGCCGACCGGGTCGAGATCCGGCACGTGAACTATGCCGACTATCTCGAATCGATGCCGGCGCAGTCGCTCGACCGCTATATCCTGCTCGACGCGCAGGACTGGATGACCGATGCGCAGCTGACGCGCATCTGGAGCGAGATCACGCGGACCGCCAAGCCCGGCGCGCGCGTGCTCTATCGTACCGCCGCGGTGCCCGACGTCGTCAAGGGACACATCCCCGACGAACTGATGGACCAGTGGCAGTACGAGTCGCAGGACAAGCTCGACGACTGGACGCGGCGCGATCGTTCGTCGGTCTATGGCGCGACGCATGTCTGGACGCTGAAGCCGCACGCATGAGCCAGCCTTCGGCGGACGCCGGCCAGAAGAAGCTGATGGACGATGTCTATGCGCTCCATCGACACTTCTACGATTTCACGCGCAAATTCTATCTGTTCGGCCGCGACCGGCTGATCCGCACGCTCGCGGTGCCGGCCGGGGGCAAGGTGCTCGAAGTGGGCTGCGGCACCGCGCGCAACCTGCGCGTTGCCGCGAAGCGCTATCCCAACGCGCATTATTACGGCTTCGACATCAGCGAGGCGATGCTCGAGACCGCGCGCGCCAAGGTCGAGAAGGCCGGGCTTTCGGACAAGATCACGCTAGCCCAGGGCGATGCCGGGGCGTTCGACATCGAGGCGCTGTTCGGATTGGAGCAGGTCGACCGCGTGTTCATGAGCTATACGCTCTCGATGATCCCGCCCTGGGCGGAGGCGATCGAGCTGGGCGCGAAGGCGCTGGCGCCCGGCGGCAGCCTGCACATCGTCGATTTCGGTCAGTACGAGCGGCTTCCGGCGATCGCGAAGCGGCTGCACTTCAAGTCGCTCAACGACTTCCACGTCTTCCCGCGGCGCGAGCTGCCTGCGGTGCTCAAGCGCATCGCCGAGGAGCAGGGGCTGACGCTCGACTTCCAGTCGCATTTGCGCGGCTATTTCTGGAGCGCGGTGCTCACCAGGCCCTGAGGGGACGGCCGATGTGGATGCGGGTCCTGTTGTACGGCGTGGCGCTGGCGGCAGGGGCGCTCGCGCTGCAAGCGCTCGATTATTTCCGGCTGGTCCGCGCCCATTCGGGCGACGTCTACATCTTCCTC
>JAEWCK010000158.1 GCA_023390675.1 Pseudomonadota bacterium | reverse complement strand
GAGCCCGCCCAGCGCCGAGCTGAACCACAGCAGGATGATGAAGGTTACGAACGCCCGCGTCGCGAGCTTGCTCGCCGCGGCGCGCTCGGCGGTCTTGGCGATGCCGGTGATCAGGAGCGCAGTGACCAAGGGGACGATCGTCATCTGCAGCGCGTGAAGCCACATCGTTCCGAGCGGCTGAACATAGGTCGCGCCGGTCAGTCCCGCCACGGGCGCATAAGCGGCGAAGAGCGCGCCGACGATCAGCCCGCCGATCAGCGCGAGCAGGATGCGCATCGGCTGCGGCTTGCTCGCATTGCCGAGCAGAAAGCCGATGATCGCCCTGAGTGCCCCGAAAATCGCCGTCATGCTCGCCCTTTGCTTCGTCCGGCGCTATCACTGCGCCTGATAAAACCAACAAGGCCGTGAGAAAGCGGGGCATGGCAAGAAAATATTTCGGCACCGACGGAATCCGGGGGGCGACCAACCTCGCACCGATGACCGCGGCGATGGCGATGAAGGTCGGCATGGCCGCGGGCGCGCATTTCGTCCGCGGCGATCACAAGCATCGCGTCGTGATCGGCAAGGACACGCGGCTTTCGGGCTACATGCTCGAGAACGCTTTGGTCGCCGGGTTCACCAGCGTCGGGATGGACGTGGTGCTGGTCGGGCCGATGCCGACGCCGGCGGTGGCGATGCTCACCACCTCGATGCGCGCCGACATGGGCGTGATGATCTCGGCGAGCCATAACCCTTATGCCGACAACGGCATCAAGCTGTTCGGCCCGGACGGGTTCAAGCTCTCGGACGACGACGAACTGGCGATCGAGGCGCTGATCGACGGCGAAGTGCCGCTCGCGCCCTCGGCCGATATCGGCCGCGCCCGGCGGGTCGAGGATGCGCGCGGGCGCTATATCCACTTCGCCAAGTCGACCTTTCCCGAGGAGCTGCGGCTCGACGGGCTCCGGATCGTCGTCGATTGCGCCAACGGCGCCGCCTATCAGGTCGCCCCCTCGGCCTTGTGGGAACTCGGCGCCAGCGTCACTGCGATCGGCGTCAATCCCAACGGCAAGAACATCAACGACCGCGTCGGCTCGACCGCGCCCGATACCTTGTGCGAGACCGTGGTGGCGAGCGGCGCGCATATCGGCATCGCCCTGGACGGCGACGCCGACCGGCTGATCGTCGTCGACGAGACCGGGCACGTGATCGACGGCGACCAGCTGATGGCGCTGATCGCGACGAGCTGGGCGCGCCAGGAGCGGCTCGCCGGGGGCGGGCTGGTCGCCACCGTCATGTCGAACCTCGGGCTCGAGCGGCATCTTTCGGCGCAGGGCCTGGGGCTCGTACGCACCGGCGTCGGCGACCGCTACGTGCTCGAGAAGATGCGGTCCTCGGGCTACAATGTCGGCGGCGAGCAATCGGGGCACATCATCCTCTCCGATTACGCCACCACCGGCGACGGGCTCGTCGCCGCGCTCCAGGTGCTCGCCGAATTGGTCCGCGCGGGCGCGCCGGCGAGCGAAGTGCTCCATCGCTTCGATCCGCTGCCGCAGATTCTCAAGAATGTCCGCTTCAAGGGCGGCAGGCCGCTCGACGACGGGGCAGTCAAGGACGCCATCGCCGCAGCGGAGACCGAATTGGGCGACAATGGCCGCCTCGTCATCCGCGCCTCGGGCACCGAGCCGGTGATTCGCGTCATGGCCGAAGGCGATGAGCGCGGGCAGGTCGAGGCGGTGGTCGATCGCGTGTGCGACGCAGTGCGCAAGGCGGCGGCCTGATGCTCGAGATGCGCCCCGATTGCGAACGCTGCGGCGCCGACTTGCCGGCCGACATGGGCGGTGCGTTCATCTGCTCGTTCGAGTGCACCTTCTGCGCGGATTGCGCCGACGCGCTCGACGAACGCTGCCCCAATTGCGGCGGCGAGCTGTTGGATCGCCCCGCACGGGTGGGTAAGGCGCTCGCGCACAATCCGGCCAGCACGGAGCGCCGGTTCAGGGGCTGAGCATGACGCCGCGCATCCTCATCATCGCAGGTTCCGATTCGGGCGGCGGCGCCGGCATCCAGGCCGACATCAAGACCGTCACGATGCTCGGCGGCCACGCGATGACGGCGGTCGCCGCGATCACGGCGCAGAACACGCTCGGCGTCGCCGGCGTGCATCCGATCCCGACCGATATGGTGCTCGCGCAGATCGAGGCATGCGTGGCGGACATCGGCGTCGATGCGGTGAAGATCGGGATGATCGGATCGGGGCGCACCGCGCTCGCGGTGGCGGAAAAGCTCGCCGAGCTGCCCGGCGTTCCCGTCGTTTTCGATCCCGTCATGGTGGCGACCAGCGGCGCGGCGCTCGCCGACGACGCGACGATCGCTGCGTTCGAGCGGCTGATGGACCGCGCCACCGTCGTCACCCCCAACATCCCCGAGCTTGCCGCGCTGGGCGGCGACGCGCGCGCGCTCGTCACGGCGCACCGCTGCGCGGTGCTGGTCAAGGGCGGGCACGCCGAAGGCCCGGTGATCGTCGACCGGCTCCATTCGGCCGATCCTGAGGATCCGCCCGAGATCGAGTGGACCGATCCGCGGATCGAAAGCGAGGCGACGCACGGCACCGGCTGCACGCTCTCGTCCGCCATCGCCTGCGGGCTCGCGCAGGAATGGGATCTGCCCGAAGCCGTAGCCCGCGCGCGTCGTTTCGTCCGGATCGCGATGCGCGAAGCGCCGGGGCTCGGTCGCGGCCACGGGCCGATGGCGCAACAGGCGGTGCGGCTCGACCTCAATATGAGCTTCTTCGAGCCGATGCTGAACCAGGTCACCGTCCCCGCCGCCGATCTCGCCGCGAGCGAGCGCTTCTATCGGCTGCTCGGTCTCCGCCAGGTCGTCCGCGCCGCCCCGCGCTACGCCCGCTTCGAGACCGAGGGCGGCGCGACCTTCAGCCTCGCCACCGATCCCGGCTACGCCGCCCCGGTCGTCTATTTCGAATGCGGCGACTTGGACGTCACCGTCGCCTATCTCCAGCAGCAGGGCGTCCAGTTCGAGCAAGAGCCGAAGGACGAGACCTGGGGCTGGCGCGAGGCGCGGCTGCGCGATCCGGCGGGCAATGCGGTTCGTCTCTATCAGGCTGGCGAGATGCGCCGCTT
>JAEWCK010000230.1 GCA_023390675.1 Pseudomonadota bacterium | reverse complement strand
GGCGGCCGCCTCGGGGATCGACTGGACCTTCGCGCCGATGGTCGACATCGCGCGCGACCAGCGCTGGGGCCGCACGATGGAAGGCGCGGGCGAGGACGTGAACCTCGGCAAGCTGATCGCCGCGGCGCGCGTGCGCGGCTTCCAGGGCAAGGACCTGAAGGACCAGGACGCGATGCTGGCCTGCGCCAAGCATTTCGCCGCGTATGGCGCGGCGGAGGCGGGGCTCGACTACAACACCGTCGACATATCCGAGCGCACGCTGCGCGAAATCTATCTGCCGCCGTTCCACGCCGCGGTCGACGCCGGCGTGCTGTCGTTCATGGCCTCGTTCAACGAGATCTCGGGCGTGCCCTCGACCGGCAACGATTGGCTGATGCGCAAGGTCCTGCGCGACGAATGGGGCTTCGAGGGCTTCGTCGTCTCCGACTACACCGGCGACATGGAGATGATCGACCACGGCTTCGCGGCGGATTCGCGCGAGGCGGCGAAGCTGGCGTTCCTCGCCGGGGTCGACATGAGCATGACCAGCGGCTTCTACCGCAAGCACCTCCCCGAATTGGTCGAGGCGAAGGAAGTGCCGCTGGAGCGCCTCGACGCCTCGGTGCGCAAGGTGCTCGCGATGAAGGCGCGATTGGGGCTGTTCGACGATCCGTTCCGCCGCATCGACGTGAAGCGCGAAAAGGCCCGCTCGCGCACCAAACCTGCGCTTGAGCTCGCGCGCGAATCCGGGCGCAAGTCGATCGTGCTGATCAAGAACGAAGGCGACCTTTTGCCGCTGCCAAAGGCGGGCAAGAAGATCGCGATCATCGGCCCGTTCGCGGCCGGCGCGCACGATCTGGTCGGGCCCTGGGTTGTCTATGGTGACGACAAGCAGGCAGTCGATCTCGCGACGGGGGTGAAGGCGGCCGTGAAGGATGCCGCATCGGTCACCGTCGTCGAGGGCTCGGGCGTCGAGGAGCCACTCGCGGGCGGGATCGAGGCGGCGGTGGCCGCTGCCAATGCGGCGGACATCGTCCTGCTCGCGATCGGCGAGAGCCAGGGCATGTCGGGCGAGGCGCAGTCGCGCGCCGAGATCGTCGTCCCCGCGCCGCAAACGGCGCTGGCCGAAGCGGTCGCCGCGACCGGCAAGCCGATCGTCGTAGTGCTCAAGAACGGCCGCGGGCTCGCGCTGCAGGGCGCGGTCGCGGACGCGGCGGCGATCCTCGTCACCTGGTTCCTCGGCTCGGAAAGCGGCACCGCGACCGCCGACGTGCTGTTCGGCGACTATAGCCCCTCGGGCCGCCTGCCGTGCAGCTTCCCGCGCTCGCCGGGCCAGCAGCCCTATCATTACGACCACAAGCCCACTGGCCGCCCCAATCCGAGCGCGGACAAGCTCGAGCCCTACAAGGCGCATTATCGCGGAATCCCCAATTCGGCGCTCTATCCGTTCGGGCACGGGCTCACCTACGGCAAGGTCGCCTATTCGGATCTCAATGTGCCGCAGACGCTGGCGTGGGACGGCGCGATCACCGTGTCGGCCAAGGTGACCAACAGCGGTTCGCGGGCGTGCGAGGAAGTCGTCCAGCTCTACATCCGCGATCGTACCGCGAGCGTCACGCGCCCGGTCCGCGAGCTGAAGGCGTTCCGCAAGGTCGCGTTGGCGCCGGGCGCGAGCGAGACGGTGACGTTCAAGCTCAGCCGCGAGCAATTGCTCTTCATCGGCCGCGAGAACAAGCCGACGGTAGAGCCCGGGCTGTTCGACGTGTGGATCGCGCCTTCGGCCGAGGCCGACGGGGTGCACGGGCAGTTTATGCTGACGGCGTGAAAATTCCTCCCCCAGCTTGCTGGGGGAGGATTTATCAAGCCCCCTCCATCTCCCGCACGATCCGCGCATGCTCGCCCCGCCCGAGCGGGTTGAGCAGCATCAGCGCACAGGAGAGCGCGAGGAAGGCGAGCGGCACCAGCGCGATCGTCCAGTGGATCGCCGCCAGCGTCGCGGCGCTCTGCCGCGCATTGGGAACGTACCCGGCCGATTGCAGCCCGACGCCGAAGATCGCCGTCGCGACGCCGATCGCTACGCGCTGAAGCAACGCGGCCATGCCGAACACCGCGCCTTCGACGCGAAGGCCCGTGGCACGCTCGCCATATTCGACCGTGTTGGGAAGCATCGCCCAGAACACGAAGTGCAGTCCCACGATCACCGCCTGCATCGCGACGAGGAAGATCTGCATCGCGGCGATCCGGTCGAACGCGCCGGTGGCGAACAGCCCGAAGCCGGTCATGGTGGAGAGCGCGGCGAGGAACCACAGATTGCGCGTGCCGAGCCTGCGCTGGAGGAGCAGCCAGGCGGGCACCGCGACGGCACTCACCAATCCCATCCAGCCCAATGCGACCTGCCCTGCGCTCTCGTTTCCGAAGAAATGCTTGAAATAATAGAGCACCGATTTGCTGAGGATCGTCACGGCGACGATCATCGCCATGCCCGCGAGGTTGAGCGTCACGAAGGCGCGGTTGGCGGCGAGGCTCCTGAGGCTCGCCACGATCGAAGGCGGCGCCGTACGTTCGGGCACGACCTGCTCGCGATAGGTCGCACCGACCAGCACGAGGATCGCCGTGCCGACCAGCGCGAAGAAGCATGCCGCGCCGAGATAGGCGTGCGCCGGCACCGCGCCGCCGCTCAGCCACGCGCCCAGCGGGACGGTCGCTC
Organism: Pseudomonadota bacterium; assembly: GCA_023390675.1. GTDB lineage: Bacteria > Pseudomonadota > Alphaproteobacteria > Sphingomonadales > Sphingomonadaceae > Sphingomonas. The sequence continues at coordinate 1,725 of JAEWCK010000230.1, read as the reverse complement.
GCGCGACCAGCACCCACGCCATCGTCCCGAACAGCATCCGCATGCCGGCGACGAAGGCGCGGTCGCGGCTGTCGACGCTGATCCGCGCTGTCATCGCGAGATAGGGGACATTGACCGCGGCATAGGCGGTGCGGAACAGCAAATGCCCGCCAAGCACGAACGCGAGCCCCCAGAAGCCCGCGACCGGGGGCGGGGCGTAGGTCAGCACGCAGCTCAGCCCCAGCGGCACCGCACCCAGCACGAGCACCGCGCCATAGCCGCGCCCGGGCTCGCGCCGGTCGGCGATCGCGCCCGCGGCGAAATTGGCGACGCCGTCCCAGATCGTCGCGATCGTGTAGATCGCCGCTGCGGTCTCGACCGGCAGGCCGAGCGCCTCGGTATAGTAGAACAGCAGGAAGAGCATGATGCTCTGCCAGTAGAGATTGAACGCGAAGTCCCCGAAGGCGAAGAGCAGCAGCCGGAGCCGCGGCGGGGCGTCGCGCAGGCGGCGGATCATCGCGTGACGGCGATCTTCGCGACGCGCTGCTGATCGGGGAGGGTGAAGCGGAGCGTGCGCGCGGCCGGATCTGCCACCGGCGTCGCGCCCTCGACCTTGCCCGCGCCGTCCCAGCCGTGGATCGTCACTGCGATCTCCTTCCACCACGGCTGATATGCGCCCTCGCGCTTGCCGAAGTCGAGCGTCAGGCCCTGCGGCGTGACGGTGCAACGGACCGTCTGGCGGAGCGACGAGCCCGCGACGCTCACGCCATCGTCCCAATAGAGCGCCCCGCGGCAATCGGGGCCGGGATAGATATGAAGCTCGATCGGCCCCGAAGGCGTCTCGGCGGTGCTCTGCGCAAGCGGCTGGCGCGGCACGATCGCGCCCGCGCGGACGAAGACGGGGAGACGATCGAGGCGTGGGGTTTCCTTGAACTTTTCCGCCGCCACCGGCAGCCCGGTCCAATAGTCGAACCAGCCCCCGGCGGGCAGGCAGACGTCATAGGCCATCGGCGATTCGGGCTTCGGATTGGCGGCGATCAGCAGGTCGCTGCCCAAAGTGAACGCCATCGACTGGTCGCACGATGTCGCGAGCATCGTGGGATAGTCATACCAGACCGGGCGCATGATCGGGTCGCCGGTGCGCGCGTTCTGCTCGGCCACCGCATAGAGATAGGGCATCAGCCGGTAGCGCGCCTCGATCGCCTGGCGGCGCAGCGCAAGATGTTCGGGCCCGTCGACCCAGGGCTCGCTGCGCGGCGTGTCCTTGGCGGCGTGGACGCGGAAGACGGGCGTGAAGGCGCCGATCTGGTACCAGCGCGTGAGCAGTTCGGGCGAAGGGCCGCCGGTGAAGCCGCCGACGTCCGCGGCGCCATACGAAAAGCCCGAAAGCCCGAGATTGACGAGCTGCTGGACCGAGAGCTTGAGATGCTCCCAGGTCGAGCTGTTGTCGCCGGTCCAGGTCACCGCATAGCGCTGGCCGCCCGCATAGCTCGCGCGCGTCATCACCAGCGGACGCTGGTTGGGGCGCAGCTTGCGCAACCCCTCATATGTCGCGCGGCTGTTCTCCATCCCGTAGACATTGTGGATCTCGGCATGGCTCGCGTCGCGTGCGGCGAAATCGTCGCTGTCGATGCGGTGCACGGTATCGAGCGGCATCGTCTTGGTCGGTGTGTCGAAGATCGCGGGCTCGTTCATGTCGTTCCAGAAGCCCGCGATTCCGTCGTCGACGAAACCCCTGACCAGCGT
>JAEWCK010000182.1 GCA_023390675.1 Pseudomonadota bacterium | reverse complement strand
CGTGAGAGGTTGAATGGCCAGCGCAGAACCGCGCATCGCAGTGCTGCTGCCCTGCTATAACGAGGAAGCCGCGATCGCGCAGACGGTCGCGGGCTTCCGCGCGGCGCTGCCGAACGCCGTCGTCTATGTGTACGACAACAACAGCCGCGACCGGACGGTGGAGGTCGCGAGCGCCGCGGGCGCGGTGGTGCGGACCGAGCGGATGCAGGGCAAGGGCCATGTCGTCCGCCGGATGTTCGCCGATGTCGAAGCCGACATCTACGTGATGGCCGATGGCGACGCGACCTACGATCCCGCGTCCGCGGCGGCGATGGTCGCGCGGGTGGCGGAGGAGGGGCTCGACATGGTCGTCGGCACCCGCGTCCACGAAGCGGCGGAGGCGTATCGCCGCGGGCATGTGCTCGGCAACCGGATGATGACCGGGATTCTCGCGCGGCTGTTCGGGCGCAGCTTCACCGACATCTTCTCAGGCTACCGGGCCTTCTCGCGGCGCTTCGTCAAGAGCTTCCCGGTGCTCTCGGCGGGGTTCGAGATCGAGACCGAGATCAGCGTCCACGCGCTCGAGCTGAAGATGCCGGTGGGCGAGATCGAGACGCGCTATTTCGCGCGGCCCGAGGGCTCCGAATCCAAGCTCAGCACCTGGTCCGATGGCTGGCGGATCCTGAGGACGATCGCGGTGCTCTACCGCGTCGAGCGGCCGATGCTGTTCTTCGGCTGGATCGCGGCGATCTTCGCCGCGATCGCAGTGGGACTCAGCATCCCGCTGGTGCTGACCTGGATCGATACCGGCCTGGTGCCGCGCTTCCCCACCGCGATCCTCGCGACCGGGCTGATGATCCTCGCCTTCCTCAATCTGTTCACGGGGCTGATCCTCGACACCGTCGTCAGGGGGCGGCGCGAGATGCGGCGGCTCGCCTATCTCGCGCAACCGGGGCCGCTCAGGGCTTAGCCGGAACGAGCCCCAGCGCGATCAGGCTGTCGGCGGTGGCGACAATCGCTTCGTCGTTCGAGCGCGGCTGCCAGCCCAGCACGCGCTTCGCCTTTTCGTTGCTCGCATCGGCGCGGATGCCCAGCCGCGGCGCGGCCTCGCGCGCCATCGGGTTGAACAGCGCCATGACTCGCACCAGCCAGCTCGGGATGCGATGCCTGGGCACCCTCGCGGCCGCCTCGCCCAGTTCGGCGCGCAGGATCGCGGCCATGTCCGCGATCGAGAGCGACTTGCCCGCGACCGCGAGGAAGCGCTCGCCCGCCGCGGCGGGATCGGTCATCGCCCTGATCTGCAGGCTCGCCACGTCGCGGACGTCGACCACGCCGAACCACAGATCGGGCAGCCCGGGCATCCGCCCCTCCATCAGCGACTTGACCATCCAGATCGAGGTCGAGAGATCGTCGTTGAGCGCGGGGCCGAAGATGCCGACCGGATTGACCACCGCCAGCTCCATGCCCTTGCCCTCGGCCGCGACGAAATCCCATGCGGCGCGCTCGGCCAGCGTCTTGGACTTCATATAGGGCTGGACGGCGGGGCCGTCGGGGTTGGTCCAGTCGGCCTCGGTATAGGGCGTGTCGCGCTGGCCGTGGCCATAGCCGATCGCGGCGAAGGACGACGTCACCACCACGCGCTTCACCCCGGCGTCGCGCGCGGCGCGGAGCACGCGCAGCGTCCCTTCGCGCGCCGGGCGGATCAGTTCCTGCTCGTCCTTGGGCTGGCTGGGCGGGAAGGGCGAGGCGACGTGCTGGACATAATCGCAGCCCGCGGCCGCCTCGGCCCAGCCTGCGTCCTTCTCCAGATCAGCGCAGAAGAAGCTGAGCCGGTCGCCCGCGTCCATGCCGTTGGCCTTGAGCGTGGCGCGCACCCAGGTCTCGCGCGCGAGGCTGCGCAGCGTGGTGCGGACCTCATGGCCCGCTTCCAGCAGCTGGAGAATCACATGGCCCCCGACGAAGCCGGATCCCCCTGTGACGAGAACCGTGCTCATGGACAAAGTGTGCGCCCGTTGCTCGCGTTGCGCAAGGATGGCCGTTAAGCGTGCCGGTTCACTGCGTTGCCCCCTTGCGCCCCGCAATCCGAGCGCCGATGTAGGTTGCGGGCAAAAACACAAATACAGAGATTATCCATGCATCCGCTTTCCGGTCAGATGACCCCCGAGTCCTTTGGCGATCCCGTCACCGGCGGCCTCGTTCCGATCGTCATCGAGCAGTCGAGCCGCGGCGAGCGCAGCTTCGACATCTATTCGCGCCTGCTGCGCGAGCGCATCGTCTTCGTGACCGGGCCGGTCGAGGATCACATGGCCTCGCTGATCACTGCCCAATTGCTCTTCCTCGAGTCCGAGAACCCGAAGAAGGACATCTGGATGTACATCAATTCGCCGGGCGGCGTGGTCACCGCCGGCATGGCGATCCACGACACGATGCAATACATCCGCCCCAAGGTGGGCACGGTGTGCATCGGCCAGGCGGCGTCGATGGGCAGCTTCCTGCTGGCCTCGGGCGAGCCCGGGCTGCGCGTGGCGCTCACCAATGCGCGGATCATGGTCCACCAGCCTTCGGGCGGCGCGCAGGGCATGGCGTCGGACATCGAGATCCAGGCCAAGGAGATCCTGCGAATCCGCGAGCGGATGAACAGCCTCTACGCCAAATATACCGGCCAGCCGCTCGAGCGGATCGAGCGAGCGATGGACCGCGACACCTTCCTCTCGGCCGACGAGGCGAAGGAATTCGGGATCGTCGACGAAGTGTACGAGAAGCGTCCGGCTCCCGCGGAAGATGCGGCGGCTGCTTAAGCGGCCGTTTATGGAGTCTGGCGTATATGCCAGATTCCGGATTGCCCGATATTTGCCCGCGTGTATTTTGGCGGGTGGCGTTACGTGCGCACGCAGCGCACGGGAGATGATTTGAATGACGAAGCTCAGCGGCGGTGACTCGAAGAGCACGCTCTATTGCTCGTTCTGCGGCAAGTCGCAGCACGAGGTGAGGAAGCTCATCGCCGGCCCGACGGTGTTCATCTGCGACGAGTGCGTCGAGCTCTGCAACGACATCATCCGCGAGGAGACCAAGTCGTCGCTCGTCTCGAAGAAGGACGGCGGCGTTCCCACGCCGCAGGAAATCTGCGACGTGCTCGACGATTATGTGATCGGCCAGAAGCAGGCCAAGCGCGTGCTCTCGGTCGCGGTGCACAACCACTACAAGCGGTTGAACCACGGCGCGAAGGGCGCGGACGTCGAGCTCGCCAAGTCGAACATCCTGCTCGTCGGCCCCACCGGCTGCGGCAAGACGCTGCTCGCGCAGACCCTTGCGCGCATCCTCGACGTGCCGTTCACGATGGCCGATGCGACGACGCTGACCGAGGCGGGTTATGTCGGCGAGGACGTCGAGAACATCATCCTCAAGCTGCTCCAGGCCTCGGACTACAATGTCGAGCGGGCGCAGCGCGGGATCGTCTATATCGACGAGATCGACAAGATTTCGCGCAAGGCCGAGAATCCCTCGATCACGCGCGATGTGTCGGGCGAGGGCGTGCAGCAGGCGCTCCTGAAGCTGATGGAAGGCACCACGGCGAGCGTTCCGCCGCAGGGCGGCCGCAAGCATCCGCAGCAGGAATTCCTCCAGGTCGACACGACCAACATCCTGTTCATCTGCGGCGGCGCGTTCTCGGGGCTCGAGAAGATCATCGGCGATCGCCTGCAGGGCAAGTCGATCGGCTTCGGCGCGCATGTCGCCGCGCCGGACGAGCGCCGCACCGGCGAGATGCTCAAGCAGGTCGAGCCCGAGGATCTCCTCAAGTTCGGGCTGATCCCCGAGTTCGTCGGCCGCCTGCCGGTGATCGCGACGCTCGAGGATCTGGACGTCGAGGCGCTTATCAAGATCCTCACCGAGCCCAAGAACGCGCTGGTCAAACAGTATCAGAAGCTGTTCGACATGGAGGGCGTCAAGCTCGGCTTCAACGACGAGGCGCTGGTCTCGGTCTCGAAGAAGGCGATCGAGCGCAAGACCGGCGCGCGCGGCCTCCGCTCGATCCTCGAGGGCATATTGCTCGACACGATGTTCGACCTGCCGTCGATGGACGGGGTGGACGAAGTCGTGGTCGACAAGGATGTGGTGGCGGGGACCAAGGACCCGGTGCGCGTCTACGCCAAGAAGGAAAAGGCGGGCTGATTTCGGCCTGACTGCTGGAACTTCGAAGGCCCTTCCCGCGAGAGCGGGGAGGGCCTTCTGCTTTGCTGTTCCCCGGCGAAGGCCGGGGCCCAGTTGCCATGACGTTCGAGGGGTTCGGGCGCGCCATTGGCCGTCCCGATACTGGGCCCCGGCCTGCGCCGGGGAACTTGTGCTGTCATCGGCGTCTGGCAGGATGCCACAATGGCGGGCGGGAGAAAGACGGACGGACTGGGCACTGCGCACGCGCGGCGGCGCAACGTGCGTTTCTGGCATGCGCTGATCTGGTTGCTCGTCGGGGCGACCGTCTATGCCGTCGCGCTGGCGATCGCGATCCTGCTCTATCCCGATCCCAAGGACGTGCTCGCGCCGGTGATCGGGCCGAGCCTCTATCTCACGCCGCTGTTCGGGCTGCCCTATCTGCTCGCGAGCCTGCGCCAGCGCGGCTGGCTGCGGCGGCTGGTCTATTTCATCCCGCTCCTCACGCTCGCGCATGTCGCGGCCAATTATCTGGCGTGGCGGCATGCGATGCTGAGCTTCCCGCTCGAGCCCGATCCACACGCTTATGGCCGCGATCTCGGCGTCGGTGCGGTGGGCGGGCTGGCGGGGGCGGCGCTCGCGCTCGCCGGGCTGTTCGCGCTGCGCCTCGCGCCGCTGACGCGCGGCACGCGCACGATCGCCCTGCTCGCGGT
>JAEWCK010000150.1 GCA_023390675.1 Pseudomonadota bacterium | reverse complement strand
GAACTTCTCGCGCATCTCGTTCCACCAGGCGATGCGCTCGGCGATTCGCTTTTCGTGGCCGCGACCGGTGGGAGTGTAGAAGGTCTGGGGGGACATCTCCCCGGGCCAGTAATTGTCGCCGGAGAAGCCGCCTTCGGCGTCGTGATCGTAGGTATAGCCCTTGCCGTAGCCGATCTGCTTCATCAGCTTCGTGGGCGCGTTGAGAATGTTCTGCGGGGGCATCAGCGAGCCGGTGTCCTTCGCCGAGCGCCACGCGGCCTTCTGCGCGACATAGGCGGCGTTCGATTTTGGCGCGGTGGCGAGATAGAGGCATGCCTGTGCGATCGCCAGCTCGCCTTCGGGCGAGCCGAGGAATTCGTAGGTGTCCTTGGCCGCGAGACATTGGACGAGCGCCTGCGGGTCGGCGAGGCCCACGTCCTCGACCGCGGCGCGGGTGAGACGGCGGAGCACGTAGAGCGGCTCCTCGCCGGCGGTGAGCATGCGTGCGAGGTAATAGAGCGCGGCGTCGGGGTCCGAGCCGCGGATCGATTTGTGAAGCGCCGAAATGAGGTTGTAATGGCCCTCCCTATCCTTGTCGTAGACCGCAACGCGGCGCTGGAGGAAGTCGCCGAGGCCCGCCGGATCGAGCGGTTTGTCGAAATGCACCGAGAAGAGCGTCTCGGCCTGGTTGAGCAGGAAACGGCCGTCGCCGTCGGCTGAGGCGACGAAGGCGTCACGCGCTTCGGGCGTGACGGGGAGGGGCTTGCCCTCGAGTTCCTCGGCGCGGTCGAGCAGCTTGCAGAGCGCCTTGTGGTCGAGCCGGTGGAGGATGAGGACCTGCGCGCGGCTGAGGAGCGCGGCGTTCAGCTCGAAGCTGGGATTTTCGGTGGTCGCGCCTACGAGGGTGACCGTGCCGTCCTCGACATAGGGCAGGAAGCCATCCTGCTGGGCGCGATTGAAGCGGTGGATCTCGTCGACGAAAAGGAGCGTCTTGCGGCCGATGCGGGCGTGCTCGCGCGCCTCGGCGAAGACCTTCTTCAGGTCCGCGACGCCCGAAAAGACCGCGCTGATCGCGACGAAACGCAGTCCGACCGCATCGGCGAGAAGACGGGCGATCGTGGTCTTGCCGGTACCGGGCGGGCCCCAGAGGATGATCGAGCTGAGCTTGCCCGCGGCGACCATGCGGCCGATCGCGCCTTCGGGACCGGTCAGATGTTCTTGGCCGACGACATCCTCGAGCCGCTGCGGGCGGAGCCGGTCGGCGAGCGGACCTGCCAGGGACTCGGGCGCGAGCGGCGCCTGTTCCTCGGGAGCGAAAAGATCAGCCATCGCAGCGATAGATAGGCGCACCCGCGCCGCTTTCCCATTGGCGATATCGGGCCCCATTGGCGAAATCGGGCCGAATGTTCCCGATGTTCGCGCTCACCATGGGCATCGGCCGAACAGGAGCTTCGCGAACATTTCAGGAACATCATCATAAAATCGACGTGTAGGACAGCAAAATCGCATCGGGGCTTGCGCAGATCGCGTCAAGATATATCGTAGAGCAATCACGAGTCGTACAAGGAGTATATATGCGACATCATCATTGCGGGCCGCGGGGCTGGCATTTCGGGCGGCGCGGCGGTTTCGGCGGGCCTCCGCCCGAGTTCGTCATGGGCTGGGGCATGGGCCGGCAAGGCCATGGCGAACGCGGCGGTCGCCGTCGAATGTTCGACGGGACGGAGCTGCGGCTGATCCTGCTGAAGCTGATCGAGCAACAGCCGCGCCACGGCTACGACCTGATCCGCGAGATCGAGGAGCGCTCGGGTGGGGCGTATGCGCCGAGCCCGGGCGTGGTCTATCCGACGCTGACCATGCTCGACGACATGGAGCTGATCGAGGAGCAGAAGAGCGAAGGCGCCAGGAAGCAGTTCGCGATCACCGAAGCCGGCGCGGCGCATCTCGCCGAGCGCGCCGAGGAAGTGGAGGCGCTGTTCGAGCGGCTCTCGCAGCTCGGCGAAGCGCGCGCACGCCATTCGGGCGGACCGATCCGCCGTGCGATGGGCAATTTGCGCGCCGTGCTGCAGGACCGGCTGAGCGCCGAAGGCGTTGATGCCGACACGCTGCACGACGTCGCGGCGATACTCGACGAGGCGGCGAGGAAGATCGAGCGATTGTGAGCCGTGCCCCGGATCGACGTTCTGAGGCGGCGGCTCGGGATCGTGCCGCCGCCGCTGGAGGAGAAGAGCATGACGATGACGACGGTATCGGCGCACGCGCTCGCGCCCACGGAGAGCGCGAGCCGCTATCTTCAGCAGCTGTGCAAGCATTGGGAGCACAACCTGCAGGTGGAGTTCACCCCCGAGAATGGGACCGTGATCTTCCCGCGCGATGCGCGCGGCGCGGACTTCCCGGGCGACGCGGTAGTGACGTTCAATGTCGCCGAGGGCGGGCTCGACATACGTATCGACGCGTCGAGCGAGGAGCAGCTCGAAGGGCTGAAGGGCGCGGTCGAGCGCCACCTGGACCGGTTCGCGTTTCGCGAGGTAGGGCTGAAGTACGATTGGCGATAGCTGGATCAGGGCCCGACCTGCCGCCGCGGGCGGTTTCCTTTGGACGGATCAATCTCTAGCGGTGGCCTTCCGCTTCCGTCGCAAAGGCGCACCATGTCCCTGACCAACCTCCTCGTCCCCACCTACCAGCAGATGCTGAAAACCCTTTCGGGCTGGCTCGACAAGGCGCTGGGCCAGTTGCCGGAGGACAGAGCCGAAGCGCTGCTTGCCGCGCGGCTGGCGGAGGACATGTTTCCGCTCTCCACGCAAATCCGGTTCGCGTGCGTGCAGGCCCATGAAGCGGTGCATAGGCTCCGGGGAGAGGAATTTCCCGAAACCGTGACGGCGCTGCTGGACGAGGGGCGCAATGCCGGCACGAATCCCGGCACGATCGCCGCTGCGCGGGCAAGGATCGATCAGACTATCGCCTGGCTCGACGCCCTTGCCCCGGACGCGCTTGATGGCGATCCCGAACGCCCGATCGCGCACGCGTTGCCGATGGGTATCGTCTTCGATCTGACCGCAGAGCAATATGCCCGCGACTGGACGCTACCCCAATTCTATTTCCACGTGATGATCGCCTATGCGATCCTGCGCGCCGAGGGCGTCGAGCTCGGCAAGGCCGACTATGTCACGCACATGTTCGCCTATCTGCGTCCGGGGACGATGCCGGTCAGATCCTGAGCTGGCTGCCGAGCTCGATCACGCGGTTGGTCGGCAGCTTGAAGAATTCCATCGCGCTCTCCGAACTCTTGACCATCCAGGCGAACAGGCGCTCGCGCCACAGCGCCATGCCGGGCTCCTCGCGCGTGGCGATCACCTTTTGCCGGCCGAGGAAGAAGCTGGTGGCGAGCATGTTGAAGCCCTCGCCGCAGGATTCGATGCGCGCGAGATCGGCGGAGACGTCGACTTCGTCCATGAAGCCATAGTGCAGGATGACGCGGTAGAAGCCCTTGCCGGCGGGATGCACCTCGAGCCGCTTCGCCGAGGGCATGTGCGGCACGTCCGCGACGTGGACGTTGAGGATCAGCACGCGCTCGTGGAGCACCTGGTTGTGCTTCAGGTTGTGGAGGAGCGCGGCGGGAACGCTGTCCGCCGACGCCGAGAGGAAGACCGCGGTGCCGCGGACGCGGTGCACCGAGGCGCCCGACTTGACGAAGACCTCCAGCGGAAGTGCGTCCTGCTCCAGTCGTCTGCGCATCAGCGCCCGGCCCCGCGCCCAGGTGGTGAGCACCGTGAAGATCACCGCAGCGACGGCGAGCGGAAACCAGCCGCCATCGGCGATCTTGGTGACGTTCGAGGCGAAGAAGGTGCCGTCCACGATCAGGAACAGGCCGATGGTGAGCCCGGCGACGAGCCGGTTCCACGTCCAGACGCGGAAGACGAGAACGGCGAGCATGATCGTGGTGATGATCATCGTGCCGCTGACCGCGATGCCATAGGCGGAGGCGAGCGCCGTGGACTGGCGGAACCCGAGGACGAGCAGGACGATCATCACGAGCAGCCCCCAATTGACCGCGGGGATGTAGATCTGCCCCGCCGCGCGCGCGCTGGTGTGCTCGGTCCTGAGCCGCGGCAGGAAGCCGAGCTGGATCGCCTGGTGGGTGACCGAGAAGGCACCGGAGATCACTGCCTGGCTGGCGATGATCGTCGCGGCGGTGGCGAGGAGGACGAGAGGGAGCCGCGCCCAGTCCGGCGCCATCAGATAGAAGGGGTTCGCGGCCGCGGCGGGATTGCCGAGGAGCAGCGCGCCCTGGCCGAAATAATTGAGGATGAGGCAGGGATAGACCAGCCCCAGCCACGAGAAGCCGATCGCGCGGCGGCCGAAATGGCCCATATCGGCGTAGAGCGTCTCGGCGCCGGTGACGGCGAGGAAGACCGATCCCATCGCGAGGAAGGCGAGCTTCGGCTCGTGCGCGAAGAACAGCGCCGCCCAATGCGGGCTGAGCGCGGAGAGGATCGCGGGGTACCTGACGATATTGGCGACGCCGAGCGCGGCCAGCGTGGCGAAATAGACGAGGACGACGGGGCCGAAGACCGCGCCGACCCGGGCGGTGCCGCGCGACTGGACGAGGAAGAGCGCGGTCAGGATCACGATCGCGATCGGCAGCACGAGCGGCGCGAGGCTCGATTCGACCACGGTGAGCCCCTCGACCGCCGACAGCACCGAGATCGCCGGCGTGATCATCGCGTCGCCATAGAAGAGCGCGGTCGCGAGCACGCCCATCATCACGAGGCCCGTCGTCCATCTGCGCTCGTCGAGATTGCGCGAGATCAGCGCGAGCAGCGCGAACGAGCCGCCTTCGCCCCTGTTGTCCGCGCGCATCGCGACGAAGACATATTTGGCGGTGACGACGAGCATCAGCGACCAGAAGATCAGGCTGATCACGCCGAAGACGTGCAGCGGCACGACCGCGAGCGGGTGCGCGCCGATGAAGCTTTCCTTCATCGTGTAGAGCGGCGAGGTGCCGATATCGCCATAGACGACGCCGACCGCGCCGAGCATCAGCGCGGGGAGGGAGTGGCGGTGCGGTTCGCCCTGCGGCGCGGGATGCAGTTTCGGCATGCGCGCGATGTGCGGCGCGGGGGCATGAAGGTTCCATGTGATTGCCGCTAGGCGGGCATGAAGAAACACAGAGAAATCGGGCGCTGAACCCTCGACGCGGGCGGCCGGGCGGCGCACTTAGCGCGAATGGCCGGACTTCCCGATACCCGGGCCTCGCTCGCCGCGCAGCTGCGCGGCTATGCCGGAGCCCTGTTGACGATCGCCGCCGCGACCTTGCTCGGGCTCGCGCTCGCGCCGCGCTGGGGCAATTCGGCGGTCGACCTGCTCTATCTGCCCGCAGTGCTGGGCGCGGCGGCCTATGCCGGGCTGGGCCCCGGCCTGTTTGCCGCGATCGGGGCGGCGCTCGCCTACAACTTCTTCTTCACCGCGCCGCGGATGACCTTCCACGTGGATAATCCCAACGACATCGTCACGGTGGTCGTGCTGTTCGGCGTGGCGGCGGTGACGAGCCAGCTTGCTGCGTCGGTGCGCCAGCAGGCGCGGATCGCCGGACGGCTGGCCGCGCGCAACGCGACGATCGCGGGGCTGGCGCGGGCGCTGCTGGCCTGCGCGAGCGAGCGCGAGATCGCCGAGGTGAGCGCGCGGGAGCTGGGGACGGTTCTCGCGTGCAACGCAGTGCTGGTGGATGGGTTGCCCGAGCCGCGGCCGCTCGCCGGCCGGATGCCGCTGACGCCGAGCGATCTCGCGGTGGCGGCGATGGTGCTCGATAGCGGCGAGCGCGCGGGGCGCGGGGTCGACCGCGCAGTGCCGACCGAGTGGCAGTTTCATCCGGTGCGTTCGGGGAGCGGGCCGATCGCGGCTATGGGGCTCGCGCGCGATGACGGGACGCCGCCGGTGACGGGCAGCCAGCTCGCGCTGCTCGACAATCTGCTCGACCAGATCGCGCTGGCCCTGGAGCGCGCGCGGCTGGAGAACGAGGCCCGCGAGTTCGCGCGCGTGCGCGAGCGCGATGTGGTGCGCGCGGGACTGCTGGCGTCGATCGGGCAGGATCTGACGCCGTCGCTC
>JAEWCK010000076.1 GCA_023390675.1 Pseudomonadota bacterium | reverse complement strand
AGATCACCGTCACCAAGAATCCACGCGAGGCGAAGATCGAGGGCCGGCTGACGATCCCCGAGGCGCATTACGAGATCATTCGCCAAGGCGCCGCCGAAGTGCCCGAGCTCACCCGCGTGCGCCGCCGCACCGCGACGGGCGAGGCGCCACCCAGAGAAGTCGTGCACGCCTTTGCCGGATTCGATCTCGATCTGCGCATCAATGCCGACAACCGCCTCTTCGTCTCGGGGATGGGGCTCGAATCCGAATGGCGCGCGCGGATCACGGTGCGCGGCACCACCGCGGCGCCCGACATCCGGGGCAACATGGAGATCGTGCGCGGCACCTACAGCTTCGCCAGCCGCCGCTTCGACATCAGCCGCGGCACGATCCGTTTCCAGGGTGCGGAGCTCTTCAACCCGAGCGTCGACGTCGTGGCCGACACTACCGCCGAGGGGGTGACCGCGATCCTCACCATCTCGGGCACCGCGCAACGGCCGCTGATCTCGTTCAGCTCGACGCCCAGCCTGCCGCAGGAGGAAGTGCTGTCGCGGCTGTTCTTCGGCACGAACGTCACCAATCTTTCGGCGACCGAGGCGATCCAGCTGGCTGCGGCGGTCAATTCGCTGAGCAGCAGCGGCGGCGGGCTCAACCCGCTCGGCAAATTGAAGTCCGCGACGGGGATCGACCGGCTGCGCATCCTCGGCGCCGACGATACCACCGGGCGCGGCACCGCGCTGGCGGCGGGCAAGTACATCACCGACGATATCTATATCGAGATCATCACCGACGCGAAGGGCTTCACGGCGACGCAGCTCGAGATCGCGCTCAACCGCTGGCTGAGCCTGCTCTCCTCGATGGGGTCGTTCGGCGGCACCAGCGCGAGCCTGCGCTATTCGCGGGATTATTGAGGTGTCGCGCTACTGACATCCATGTTAGCGTGCCGCCATGAGCGAGCATTTCGACGTCGCGATCGTGGGCGCGGGCATCTCGGGCGTGGGGGCTGCCTGGCATCTCCAGGCGAACAGCCCGGACCGCAGCTATGTCGTGCTGGAGGGTCGCGAGCGGCTGGGCGGGACGTGGGACCTGTTCCGCTATCCGGGGATCCGATCGGACTCGGATATGTTCACTTTGGGCTTCTCGTTCCGGCCGTGGACCAAAAGCAAGGCGATCGCCGACGGGCCATCTATCCTCAACTATCTGGAAGAGGCGGTCGCGGACTACGGCATCGACGAGCACATCCGCTATTCGACGCGCGTCACCGCCGCGAGCTGGTCGACCGAGGATGCGCTGTGGACGATCACGGCCGAGCGCGGCGCGGACAGGCTGACCTTCACCTGCTCCTTCCTGTTCCTGTGCACGGGCTATTACAATTACACGCGGGGCTATGCGCCCGAGTTTGCGGGGAGCGAGGATTTCAAGGGGCGGATCGTCCACCCGCAATTCTGGACCGACGATATCGACTATAGGGACAAGCGCGTCGTCGTGATCGGCAGCGGCGCGACGGCGGTGACTCTGGTGCCTGAGCTTGCCAAGCAGGCGGCACACGTCACGATGCTCCAGCGCTCGCCGACCTATATCGTATCGCGCCCTTCGGAGGATTCGATCGCGAACTGGCTGCGCAAGCGGCTGCCCGCGAAAATGGCGTACGGAATGACGCGCTGGAAGAATGTGCTGCTCCAGCAATATTTCTTCGGAATCGCGCGCAGGCATCCCGACAAGGCGAAGGAGCGGATCGTCCAGATGGTCCGCGACGAGCTGGGTGAGGACTATGACGTCGGCACGCATTTCACGCCGAGCTACAATCCGTGGGACCAGCGGCTGTGCCTCGTGCCCGACGCCGACCTGTTCGCCGCGATCCGCGAGGGCAAGGCGGAGGTGGTCACCGATACGATCGAGCGATTCACTCCCCAAGGCATCCGCCTCGCCTCGGGCAGGGAGATCGGGGCCGACCTGGTGGTGACGGCGACGGGGCTCGAGATCCAATTGTTCAGCGGCATGCCGATCATGGTGGACGGCAAGCTTTTCGATGCGTCGCAGGCGATGACCTACAAGGGCATGATGTTCGCCGACGTGCCCAATTTCGCGATTTCGTTCGGCTACACCAATGCAAGCTGGACGCTGAAGAGCGACCTTACTGCGGGCTATGTCACGCGGTTGCTCAACGCGATGCGGAAGCGCGGGATGCGGCAAGTCACGCCGCGGGTGCAGGGGCCGGTGGAGGAGACGCCGTTCCTCGACTTCACCTCGGGCTATATCCAGCGCGCCGCCGACAAGCTGCCGCGGCAGGGAACGCGCAAGCCGTGGCGGCTCAACCAGAATTATGCGCGCGACGTGATCGCGCTCAAGTTCGGCGGGATCGACCAGGAGATGGAATTCTCTAACCCCGTGCCAAAGGCGCGCAAGGCGGCCTAGAGCGCCGCCTTCGCGGCCGCGATGCCGGTGCGGTACGCGCCGTGGACGGTGGAGAATTCGGTTAGCGAGCAGGCTTCGCCGGCGAAGCGGATGCGTTCGTCGATCGGCGTGGCCAGCGTCTTGCGCGCCTCGGCCTGTCCGGGGAGCGCGTGGCTGTAGCCGCCACGAACGAAGGTCTCGCGCCCCCAGGCCGAGCCGGCGATCAGGCGCAGCCGCGTGCGCCAGTCGCTGCCGAGCAGCGCGCAAAGCTCGCCGATCGCGAAGTCGGCGGCGCCCTCCAGCCCTTCCTTCTCCATCGTCCGCGCGCCTTCGCCGCCGAGCATGCATTCGATCACGGGCCGGCCGAAGGGGCGGAGCGTGTAGGTGCCGGTGATTGTGGCGCGCGGATTGCCGAGGAGGTGCGCGTCGGCATCGATATCCTCGTCGCCATCCAGGGCAAGGAACAGCTTGTCGGCGAGCCCGAGCGGGAGCTGCGATGCGGCGTGAAGAATGGCGTCATGGCCGGCGAGCTCGATCGCGCCGCTGGCAAGCACGTCGGTCGAGACGGTGACGATCGCGGCGCCGGCGGCAAGCGTGCCGCGCGGCGTCTCGATGCGAAGCTTGCTTCCCGAGCGATCGATCGCCGTGGCCGGCGTGCCGAGCGCGACGGGCAGGCGCGTGGCGTGCGCGGCGACGAGCGCGCCATAGCCGTCGGGTACGCGCCAGTCGGTTTCGGTCGCGGCGTCGTCATAAGCGAGCCAGTCGGCGACCGACATCTCGCGCATCGGCGCGCCGTTGATGAAGCCGCTCAGCGCGTCGAGATACGCGTTCCATTCGCCGTCAGGGGGGAGCAGATCCGAAGCGCGGTCGCTCCTCGCGTGGCGCATCGCTTCGTCGAAAGCGGCGTAGGCCTGGCCCGCGCCCTCCTGCGCGGCCTTCGAGAAGCCGAGCTCGCGCCACTGCTCGCGCCAGCGGGGAAGGGTGCGGTCGACAACAAAGCCGCTCGCCTCGGCGATCTTCACCCAGGGATTGTGCTCGGCCGAGTGGAGCCAGCCGGCGCCGAGATCGAGCGGCATCCCGGCGACGTTGACGGTGTGGGCGCGGCCGCCGAGCCGGTCGCTCGCTTCGAGGAGCAGCACGTTCCTGCCGGCCTCGGCGAGCGTGCGGAGCGCGGCGATCCCCGCGGCGCCGCCGCCGATCACTGCGACGTCGACTTCGTGCATCACCGCCCAACGCGCCTCAGGCCGGACGGCTCCGCAGCAGCGCCGAGCGGGTGCACTCGCAGACCAGCTCATCGCGCTGGTTGAGCATACGGTGCTTCCAGGTCACGATGCCCTGGCCGGGGCGCGACTTGCTCGGCCGGACTTCCAGCACCTCGCTCTCGGCGCGGAGCGTGTCGCCGAGGAACACCGGTTTGGGCATGCGTAGCTCGTCATAGCCGAGATTGGCGACGAGCGTGCCCGCGGTGGTGTCGCCGACAGTGATCCCGACCATCAGGCTGAAGGTGAAGGTGCCGTTGACGAGGATCCGGCCGAACTCGCTCGCCTTCGCCGCCTCCGCGTCGATGTGGAGCGGCTGGGTGTTGTGGGTGAGCGTCGAGAAGAGGAGGTTGTCGGTCTCGGTCACCGTGCGGCGCAGCGCGTGCGCGATGGTGTCGCCGACCTGCCATTCGTCGAAGAAGCGTCCGGCCATGGTTCAGTCCCTCAGATGCAGCTTCATGCCGACATGGCTCTGGACGAAGCCGAGCCGGGCGTAGAAGCGGTGCGCCGCGGTGCGCGTCGCGGTGGATGTTAGCTGGACGAGCTTGCAGTCGCGCGCGCGGCATTGCTCGACCGCCCAGAGGATCATCTGCTCGCCCAGGCGCCGGCCACGCAGGTCGCTGGCGATGCGGACGGCCTCGATCAGCCCGCGCCAGCTGCCGCGAAACGAGAGGCCGGGGAGGAAGCTGAGCTGCATCGTGCCGACGATGCGGCCATCGAGCTCGGCGGCGATGAGGTGCTGGTTCGGGTCGGTATCGATCGCATCGAACGCGGCAAGGTAGCGCGGATCGAGTGGTTCGCTCGGGTCCTCGCGGTGGCGCGCGGTCTCGTCGTCCCAGAGAAGCCGGACGATCGCGGGAAGGTCCGCGCGCGTCGCCTCGCGCATCGCCAGCGTCACCCTGCCTTCTCCACGCGGATGAGCAGCGTGCCTTCGGTGACTTGCGCGCCCGCTTCGGCGCCGGTCTCGGCCACCACGCCGTCGAACGGAGCGACGAGGCTGTGCTCCATCTTCATCGCCTCGAGCGTCACGAGGCGCTGGCCCTTGGCGACCGCCTCGCCGGGGCCGACATCGACAGCGGTCACGCGGCCCGGCATCGGCGCGAGTATCGCACCGTCGGCGGCGGCGCCCGCGGCCGAGCGACGCGGCGGCTCCAGCGTGAAATAATAGGTCCTTCCGCGCTCGACCGCGAGCACGCCGTCGCCGCGGGTCCAGTGCGGGGTGGCGGCATCGGTGGGGCCGATCTGCCCCGCATAGCCGCGCAGGCCGTCCCACAGGCGCACCTCGCGCTGGTCGGGGGCATTGAGGCGCAGGCCGATGCAGACCGTCCAGGGGCCGACATGCGCGTCGGGACGTGACACGTAGCGCAGGTCCGGCAGCACGCCGGCGCGTTCGGCGAGGCTGTTCGCGGCGGCGTCGAGGACCGCCTGCGAGGGCTGGGGCGGGGCTGTCAGCGCGTCGAGATGCCGGGTGATGAAGCCGGTATCGACGTCGCCCGCCGCGAAGATCGGATGGTCGACAAGGCGATAGAGAAAGGCGGCGTTGTTACGGAGCGGCCAGGTGGTCAGCCGGTCGAGGCCCGAGAGCAGGTCGGCGCGCGCGCCTTCGCGGTCGCTGCCATGGCCGATCACCTTGGCGATCATCGGATCGTAGAAGGGCGTGACCATGTCGCCGGCGACGACGCCCGCGTCGATTCGCGGATAGCCGGCGGGGCGGAACTCGCCGACCTGGCCGGTCTCGGGGAGGAAGCCGTTGTCGGGATCCTCGGCATAAAGCCGCGCTTCCATCGCCCAGCCGTGGATCGAGAGCTCGTCCTGCCGCAGCGGCAGCGGCTCGCCCGAAGCGACGCGGAGCTGCCACTCGACGAGATCCTGCCCGGTGATCTCCTCGGTCACCGGGTGCTCGACCTGGAGGCGGGTGTTCATCTCCATGAACCAGATGCGATCGGCGCGCAGGCCTTCGCTCGCGTCGGCGATGAACTCGATCGTGCCGGCGCCGACATAGTCGACTGCCTTTGCCGCGCGGACGGCGGCGGCACAGATCGCCTCGCGCGTCGCTTCGTCCATGCCGGGGGCGGGGGCTTCCTCGATCACCTTCTGGTGGCGGCGCTGGAGCGAGCAGTCGCGCTCGAACAGGTGGACGACATTGCCGTGGCTGTCGCCAAACACCTGCACTTCGATGTGGCGCGGCGAGAGGATGTATTTTTCGAGGAGGACGCGATCGTCGCCGAACGAGCTGGCGGCCTCGCGCTTGCAGCTCGCCAGCGCGTCCTGAAAGTCTCCGGCGGCGTCGACGCGGCGCATGCCCTTGCCGCCGCCGCCCGCGACCGCCTTGATCAGCACCGGATAGCCGATCGCATCGGCCTCGGCCTGAAGGCGCTCGGGCGACTGGTCCTCGCCGAGATAGCCGGGCGTGACCGGCACGCCCGCGGCGATCATCCGCTCCTTGGCGGCGTCCTTGAGGCCCATCGCGCGGATGCTGGCAGGGTTGGGGCCGACCCAGATCAGACCCGCGTCGAGCACTGCCTGCGCGAAATCGGCGTTTTCGGAGAGGAAGCCGTAGCCGGGGTGGATCGCCTGCGCGCCGGTTTGCCGCGCAGCGGCGATGATCTTGTCGCCGACCAGATAACTCTCACGCGCCGGGGAGGGGCCGATATGGACCGCCTCGTCGGCCTCGCGGACGTGGAGGGCATTGGCGTCGGCGTCCGAATAGACCGCGACGGTGCGGATCCCCATCGCGCGCGCGGTGCGGATGATGCGGCAGGCGATCTCGCCGCGATTGGCGATGAGGAGAGAGGTAATCACGGGTGACGCTCCGGGAAGCCATGGCGCTCGGCGAGCGCGGCGAGCAGGGGCTCTATCTCGTTGGCGAAGCCGCCGTCCCAGACGAGCGCGGGCAGGTTCTGGTTCGCCTCGCCGATCGCCTCGGCCACTTCCGCGCGGGGACGCGGCCAAGGAACGCGGATCACGTCGATGTTAGCGGCGCGTTCGGGGAACGCGGCGAGCAGGCCCTCGACCGTCATGCAGTCCTTGCAATAGAAACGCCGCACGCCGCCGAGCGCCGGATCGGCATAATCGTGATCGAGCAGGAAGAGGCGGTCGCGGGTCACGTTTTGGCTCACTGGGCGGCGCAGCCGGTGGTGCGCTGCGACCAGGTGACGTTCTGGACCTTCCACTGGCCGTTCTCGCGGATGAGATCGAAATGATCGACCCCGCAGGTGCGCGGCTTGCCGTCCTCGTAGAGCGTGAAAGCGCCCCAGACCATCGCGATGTCGCCGTCGATCTCGACCGCGGGAGCGCTGGTGAAGCGCTCCTGATACTTGTGCTCGCCGGGCTTGATGTTGGCGAGATACTCTTCCCAGGTCAGGTGGCGGACGAAGCTCTCGCCGGTGGCGCGGGTGCCCGCGACGGTCGCGCCGCCGCCGCCGCCGATGCGGAGCTGCGCGCGGA
>JAEWCK010000059.1 GCA_023390675.1 Pseudomonadota bacterium | reverse complement strand
CCGCTGGACCGCGCCCCAGCTCGCCCGCGCGATCGACCGCGTGCGCGAGGCCGAGCGCGCGCTGATGCATTCGGGAAGCGCGGGCGAGGTGCTGGCGGAGACCGAAGCGGTGGCGGTGACGCGCGCGGCGGCGCGGGGGCGCGGTTAGCTACCAGCCATTCGCAATGCGCTGTTCCCCGGCTAAGGCCGGGGCCCAGTTGCAAGCGGTTGGGGAATTCCGACCCTCGCGATTGTCGATACTGGGCCCCGGCCTTCGCCGGGGAACAAGAAAGATCAATCCGCGTGATCTCCCCGGCGATCGCCCAGGTCACGAGCATCCGCAATCGCGGCTTCAAGCACTGCGTCCGGATCGGCATCGTGGCGCTCGACGGACATGCCGTGCGGACCATGTCCCCGCGCGCAATAGTGTCCTGCCGACTCCTCGGAGACCCTGAAGGTCCAGCCAGGCAGCTCGCGCATTTAAATCCGTTCTCCCGTCAGCCGCTGGCAGACCATGTCGAGCTGGTCGAGCGTGGAATAGGCCAGCGTCAGTGTGCCACCTTTGGGGCCGTGGCTGATCTTGACGTTGAGGCCGAGCACGTCGCCCAATTGATGCTCGAGCGCGAGGATGTCGGCGTCGCGCGACGCGCCTTCCGGCTTGCGCTTGCCGGGCTTGGCGGCGCGGGCGAGCTTTTCGGTTTCGCGAACCGACAGGCCGCGCGACGCCACCTCGCGCGCCAGCTTGTCCGGATCGGGCGCGCCGATCAGCGCGCGGGCATGCCCCATGTCGATCGAGCCGTCGACCACCATCTGGCGCACCGACGGGGGAAGTTCCAGTAATCTCAACAGGTTAGCGACATGGCTGCGCGACTTGTGGACCAGCTTGCCGAGCGCTTCCTGGGTATGGCCATATTCGCCGATCAGCCGCTGATAGGCCTCGGCCTCTTCGATCGCATTGAGATCCTGGCGCTGGATGTTCTCGACCAGCGCGATCTCCATCGTCTCGGCGTCGTCCAATTCGCGGACGATGACCGGTACTTCGTGGAGCCGCGCGCGCTGCGCCGCGCGCCAGCGGCGCTCGCCGGCGACGATCTGGTAATGATGCCCGCTGGGGCGCACGACGATCGGCTGGATCAACCCCCGCGTCTTGATCGACTGGGCGAGTTCGTCGAGCGCGTCCTCGTCGAAATGGCGGCGCGGCTGCTGGGGATGCGGAACCAGCGCGCTGACTGCGAGCATGCGCAGCCCGCCTGCCGCGGGTCCGTCGACGGGTCCGGTGATCGGCGCCTCGGGAACATTGTCGCCGAGGAGCGCGGAGAGGCCGCGGCCGAGGCCGGGACGGGGCTTGCGCGTGATTTCGTTCATGCGGCCTTCTTGAGCTTGGGCAGGCGATCGATCACTTCGCGGGCGAGCGCGATATAGGCTTCCGATCCGGGGCAGCGATGATCGTAGATCAATGCGGGCAGGCCGTGGCTCGGCGCTTCGGAGAGGCGGACGTTGCGCGGGATCACGGTGTCGAACACGACGCGGCCGAGCACGGCGCGGACATCGTCCGAGACTTGGTCGGTCAGCCGATTGCGGCGATCGTACATCGTCAGCACCACGCCGAGGATCGACAGGCCGGGATTGAAGCGGCTGCGGATGCGCTCGACCGTGTTGAGCAGCTGGCTGAGCCCCTCGAGCGCGAAGAACTCGCATTGCAGCGGCACGAGCAGCGCATGCGCGGCCACCATCGCGTTGATCGTGAGCAGCCCGAGCGAAGGCGGGCAATCGATCAGCACCACGTCCCAGCGGCCGCCCTGATAGCGTTCGAGCGCGGCGTCGAGCCGGTGCGTGCGCGCCTCGAACTCGATCAGCTCGATCTCGGCGCCCGACAAGTCCTGCGTCGCGGGGATGATGTCGAGCCGGGGGACGCGCGTCGGGATCGCGACATCCTCGAGCCCCGCGTCAGTGACGAGCAGATCGTAGGTCGAATGCTCGCGGTCGGCGCGGTTGATGCCGAGCCCGGTCGAGGCGTTGCCCTGCGGATCGAGGTCGATCAGCAGCACCTGCTGGCCGGTAGCGGCGAGCGCGGTGCCGACATTGATCGCCGTGGTGGTCTTGCCCACCCCGCCCTTCTGGTTGGCGATCGCAATGCAGATCATCTCGGCCGCACCCCTGACGCTATCACGATTCCCGATTCGGGCGAGGTGATGCTTGGTTCCACGTGAAACACACCCTGCCATTTCGCGCGCGCGGCATCCACCTCGGATTGTGCGCTGCGGCCCTTGGGAAGCAGCCAGATTGTGGACGAATCTGTGCAATGCGCTGTGGATTGCAGCAATTGGCCGAGCTCGGCGACCGCGCGGGCGGATACGACCGCAGCGGCGCGGGCGAGTCGGAGCGCCTCGATCTTGCGCTGCTCGACGGTGACGCGCGAGGCGATGCCGAGTGCATCGGCGGCGCGGCGGAGGAAATCGGCGCGGCGGGCACGAGGCTCGACGAGCACCATGGGGCGGTCGAGCAGCGCGGCGACGACGAGCCCGGGCATGCCTGCGCCGGTGCCGACGTCGAGCCAGCCGCCGCCCTTTCCCGCCCCCGCCTCCGCCGCGAGCGGGATCAATTGCGCCGAGTCGACGAAGTGGCGCGCCCAAAGCGAGTCGAACGAAGCCGTGGAGATGAGGTTCTGGTGCGCCGCTTCGTCGCGCAGCAGCGCGGCGAAGCGGTCGAGCAATGTTTCACGTGGAACGCCGAAGCGCTCGCGGATCCAACTGCGGGCTTCGTCTTCGGTCACGCGGCGCGACGGCGGGCGTGGAGGAGGATCGCGGAGAGGGCCGCGGGGGTGACCCCACGGACGCGCGCCGCCGCGCCGAGCGTCTCGGGGCGCGCGGCGGAAAGACGCTCGACCATTTCATTCGACAGGCCCGGCACCGCGGCGAAGTCGAGCGTGGCGGGCAAGCGGACCGCATCGTTGGCGTGAAGCTGCGCGACCTCAGCCTGCTGGCGCTCGAGATAGGGGGCGTAGCGCGCATCCTCGATATATTCGGCGAGCAGCGCGGGGTCGGCTTCGGGGGCGATGTCGAGATGGGCGAGTTCGACACCGGGGAAGCGCAGCCAGTCGCGTGCGGGCCGCCGCGCGCCATCGAGCGCCACCGGCGCGCCGGTACTGGCGAGCTGGCTCGCGGTGCGCGTGACGGCGAAGCACTCATCCAGCGCCGCGCGCCCGGCCGAACGGGCATCGAGGCGGCGCAGGCGTTCCTCGCCAAGGCAGCCCAGCGCGGCGGCGACGGGGCCGAGCCTTGTCTCGGCATTGTCCGCGCGCAGGCGCAGGCGGAATTCGGCGCGCGCCGTGAGCATTCGATACGGCTCGGTGACGCCCTGCAGCACGAGATCGTCGATCATTACGCCGAGATACGAAGTCGCGCGGTCGAGGATCAGCGGCGCGGCATCGAGCGCGTGCGCGGCGGCGTTGAGTCCGGCGACTAGTCCCTGCCCCGCCGCTTCCTCGTAGCCAGTGGTGCCGTTGATCTGGCCGGCGCAGAAAAGCCCCCGAATTGCCGGCAGCCCGAGCGTGGCGTCGAGCGCGCGCGGGTCGATATGATCATATTCGACCGCGTAGCCGGGGGTGACAATCTCCGCGCGTTCCAGGCCCGGGATCGACTGCACCAGCGCGCGCTGAATATCGACCGGGAGCGAGGTCGACATGCCGTTGGGGTAGATCAGGTGGGTGTCGAGGCCCTCGGGCTCGAGGAAGATCTGATGGCCGTCGCGGTCGCCGAAGCGGTGGATCTTGTCCTCGATCGAGGGGCAATAGCGCGGGCCCTGCGCATCGATCGCGCCGGTGAACAGCGGCGAGCGGTCGAGCCCGGCGCGGATCGTGTCATGCGTTGCGGCATTGGTGCGAGTGACGCCGCAATGGAGCTGGGGGAGCAAGCGCGCGGGCGTGAGCGGCGACATCGTCCAGGGATCGGAGTCGGAGGCCTGTTCGGCGATCCGTGCCCAGTCGATGGTGCGGCCGTCGAGGCGCGGCGGCGTGCCGGTTTTGAGCCGGGCCATCGGCAGCGAGAGGCTGCGAAGCTGCTCGGCGAGGCGGATCGCAGCGCCCTCGCCCACCCGGCCGCCGGTGTCGCGTTCCTCGCCGCGGAAGATGCGGCCGCCGAGGAAGGTGCCGGTGGCGAGCACCACCGCGCGAGCGCGGAGCTCGGTGCCGTCGGCGAGACGGACGCCGACGAGCGCGCCGTCTTCGAGCAGCAGCGATTCGGCCTCGCCCTCGACCCGCCGCAGCCTGGCCTGCGCCTTGAGCATCGTCCGAATCGCGGCTGCGTAGCGCCTGCGGTCAGCTTGGACGCGCGGACCCTGGACCGCGGTGCCCTTCGAGCGATTGAGCATGCGATAGTGAATCGCCGCGGCGTCGGCGGCGCGCGCGATCAGGCCGTCGAAGGCGTCGACTTCCCGGACGAGATGACCCTTGCCGAGTCCGCCGATCGCCGGGTTGCACGACATCGCCCCGAGCTTGGTGAGGTCGAAGCTCAGCAATGCCGTGCGCGCGCCGCGCCGCGCCGATGCCGCTGCGGCCTCGGTCCCGGCATGGCCACCGCCGATGACGATGACGTCGAATTCCATAAGTGGCAGCGCCCTTAGCGCATCCCAGTTTCACGTGGAACATTATTTGCCGATGCAGAAGCGCGCAAACAAGGCGTCGAGCATTGCCTCGATTCCGACGCGGCCGGTGATCGCATCGAAGGCGCGACGCGCAGCCCGCAGGTCCTCGGCGAAAAGGAGGAGATCGCCCTCGCTTGCGGCGGCGCGCAATGCCTGCGCAGCGGCGGAGGCGAGGTCCCGCTGGCGGCGGTTGAGCGCGATCTGGTCGGTCGGCGGGAGCAGGCCCTGCGCACGCTCCGCGAGAGCCGCCCAAAGCGCATCCGTCCCCTGCCCGGTTCGCG
>JAEWCK010000055.1 GCA_023390675.1 Pseudomonadota bacterium | reverse complement strand
ACCCAGTAGCGCGTGAAGCCGAGGCTCTCGGCGTGCCGCGCCAGATCGGCGGCGTTGGCGAGCGCCTGGCCGGCGCTCCCGCCCTGGACGATGGGAACGAGGTCGAGCAGCGAATATGCGGTCATTGACGTGCAGATGGGGTGCGCCCGCCCGCTTCGCTACATTCGCCGAGTGTCGGAGCGGCGAAGAAACACTTGCTTGATAGCCTTGGCCGGCCCGCCTAACGCGCCGCCATGCTCCCGGCCCTCGCGCACATCCGCAACTGGATCTTCGATCTCGACAACACCCTCTATCCGGTGAGCGCGAACCTGTTCGCGATGATCGATGCGCGGATCGGCGATTATGTTCGCGAACTGCTGGGCTGCTCGGCCGAGGAAGCGCATCGCATCCAGAAGGGCTATTTCCACGCGCACGGCACCACGCTCTCGGGTCTGATGGCCGAGCACGGCACCGATCCGCACCATTATCTCGATTTCGTCCACGACGTGGACATGAGCGTGCTCGCGGTGAACGAGGCGCTGGTCGAGGCGCTTGCGCGGCTGCCGGGACGCAAGCTCGTCTTCACCAATGGCGACGCGCCCTATGCAAGTAAGGTGCTCGACCGGCTGGGCCTGGGCGAAACCTTCGAGGCGATCCACGACATCCACGCCACCAGCTACGTCCCCAAGCCCGATCCTTCGGCCTATCGGGGCCTGTGTGCCGCTTATGGTCTCGATCCCGGCGCGTCGCTGTTCGTCGAGGACATGGCGCGCAACCTCAAGCCCGCCAAGGCGATCGGCATGACCACGGTGTGGATCGACAACGGCTCCGAGCAGACCGCCGACGAAGACCGCAGCTTCATCGACTATCGCGTGACCGATCTCGCGGGCTGGCTCCACGAAATCCTGGAGGACAAGAAGTGACCGACCTCTCCGCTACCATCGACGCCGCGTGGGAAGACCGCGCGTCGCTCGGCTTCTCTACCGAAGGCGCGGTCCGCGACGCCGTCACCGAAGCGCTCAACCTGCTCGACCGCGGCGAGGCGCGCGTCGCGGAGCCCGATGGCCAAGGCGGCTGGCGCGTCAACCAGTGGCTCAAGAAAGCCGTGCTCCTCTCCTTCCGCCTCAACGACAACCAGCTGATGCCCGGCCCGGGCGGCGCCAACTGGTTCGACAAGGTGCCGTCGAAGTTCGACCATTGGGCCGAAGCCAATTTCCGCGAGGCGAGCTTCCGTGCGGTTCCCGGCGCGATCGTGCGCCACGGCGCGTTCGTCGGCCGCAACGCCGTGCTCATGCCGAGCTTCGTCAATATCGGCGCCTATGTCGGCGAAGGCACGATGGTCGATACCTGGGCCACCGTCGGCAGCTGCGCGCAGATCGGCGCAGGCGTCCACATCTCGGGCGGCGCGGGTATCGGTGGCGTGCTCGAGCCGCTCCAGGCCGATCCCGTCGTCATCGGCGACGGCGCGTTCATCGGCGCGCGCGCCGAAGTCGCCGAGGGCGTCCGCGTCGGCGAAGGCGCGGTGCTCTCGATGGGCGTCTATCTGGGCAGCTCGACCAAGATCGTCGACCGCGCGACCGGCGAAGTGCATCGCGGCGTGGTGCCGCCTTATGCCGTGGTCGTCCCCGGCTCGCTTCCGGATCCCAAGGGCGGTCCGTCGCTCTATTGCGCAGTGATCGTGAAGACGGTCGACGCGCAGACGCGATCGAAGACGGGCATCAACGAGCTGCTCCGCGACTAAAGTCGTCATCCCGGCGAAAACCGGGATCTCGTGCGGCAAACTGTTCGCGCCTTCACGGGAGATCCCGGCTTTCGCCGGGGCGGCGGGATGGCGTAGAGCAGCGCCATGACCGAAGCCATGACCTATGGGCGCTATCTCGCGCTCGACCAGCTCCTCGCCGCGCAACACCCCCTGTCCGACCGGCACGACGAGTTGCTCTTCATCATCATCCACCAGACCAAGGAGCTGTGGCTCAAGCAGATGATCGCCGAGCTCAGGCAGGCGATCGCGCTCGTCCGCGCCGACAAGGCCGTAGAGGCCTACAAGTCGCTCGCGCGCGTCAGCCGCATCCAGGCGGTGATGACCCTCAGCTGGGACGTCCTCGCGACGATGACGCCGTCCGACTATACCCGCTTCCGCGAAGTGCTCGGCACCAGCTCGGGCTTCCAGTCGGATCAGTTCCGCGCGGTCGAAACCATGCTGGGCGTCCGCGGCGGCGGCGTGCCCGGTCCGCTCACCACGGAGGCGGCGCAGGCACCCAGCCTGTGGGACGAAGCCAATGCCGCGCTCGCCCGCGCGGGTTTCGCCGTGCCTGAAGAAGCGCTCCGCCGCGACTGGACCCAGCCCTATCAGCCGAGCAAGGCAGTTGAGGACGCCTGGGCCGAGGTCTATCGTGACACCCAGCATCACTGGGAGCTGTACCAGCTCGCCGAGAAGCTGGTCGACATCGACGATGCGCTCGCCACCTGGCGGCACAAGCACGTCATCACCGTCAGCCGCATCATCGGGATGAAGCCGGGCACCGGCGGCACCCCCGGCGTCCCCTATCTCGAATCGACGCTGTCGAAGCGCGCCTTTCCCGAGCTCTGGACGCTGCGGACCCAGCTGTGACCTCCAGCTACAAGCATCTCTTCCAGCGCGCGCTCGCCGCCGCGCCCGACCGGCTCCATTTCGCTGCGCACAGCCATCATCTCTGGCCCGACGCTTCCTATGTCGGCCAGCTCGCCGCCTGGGACGACGCCGCGCGCCTCGCCGACGACAAATGGAGCCGGGCGATGGGCGAGATCTGGCCCGCCGCGCAGGCCCATGTCGCGGGCGAATTGAAGCTGCCCGATCCGGAGACCATCGTCTTCGCGCCCAACACGCACGAGCTGCTGGTCCGCCTCGCCTCGGCGTTGCCCAGGCGCCCGTTGCGCATCCTCGCCAGCGACGGCGAGTTCCACAGCTTCCGCCGCCAATCGGCGCGCTGGGAGGAAGCGGGCACCGCCATCGTCGAGCGCGTGCCGCTCGACCGTATCGTCGAGCGCGCGCGCGCGGGCAGCCACGACCTGATCTTCGTCAGCCAGGTCCAGTTCGGCACCGGCCGCGTC
>JAEWCK010000006.1 GCA_023390675.1 Pseudomonadota bacterium | reverse complement strand
CGGCAGCGGCGCGCCGAGCGCCTGGCGGACGACGAGCGTGCGGCCGTGCGCCTCGGCGAATTCGTCGGCATAATGGCCCGAGACCAACCGCGAGCGCGGATGCGGCAACGGAAGCACGGGCAACTGGACCGCCTCGTGCCCGGCGAGCTCCCCGGTGACGACCGCGAGTTCCTCGGGATGGACGAGGTCCTCGGCGTCGTGGAGCAATACCGCAAGCACCGGCGCCTCGCCCGCCGCCTCGTCGCGGAGGAGGGCACGCCACAGGCCGTTGAGGCAATCGGCCTTGGTGGTCGGCCCCGGCGCCGCGCCGATCGCCAGCCGTACCCGCGAGTCGCCTGCCGCCACCTCCGCCGCCGCGGCGAGCGTCGCCGGATCGTTGGGATAGAGGCCGACATAGAGGCGGTATTCGCCCTCGAGCCGTGCCAGCGCGGCGCGGAGCATGAGGCCGATCACGCCGGCCTCGTCCCAGGCGGGAACGAAGATCGCGACCGCGCCCTCCGCGCTCCGCGCCGCAGGCTCGACCGGCGGCGCACGCTTCGCCGCGCGCAAGCGGCGCACGGCGTAGAGCAGGTCGACCAGCAGATCGTCGACTCCGCCGAGCAGGAACCAGGCGCACGCGATCAGCATCGTCTCGCGGGCGATCATGTCGAGCGCCGCGCTTCCCCCCTCCAGCATCGGCAAGCTCCGATTCGGATTGGAGAATATCCGTATCGGAGCGGAAACGAGTCAAGCGTTGCAGAGGGAAACGCCTCCACATTGGAAGCGATAAGCCATGGCGCGTGCTATCTCCGGACGAATCGCGTGTTGCTTTTTCGCCGTCGATCCCGAGGCTGGTCCGGGGGAGGAATTGACGATGTCCGACAGGCCGATCTGGATGGATTATACCGACCTCGCGACCAAGGTCGCGGTGCCCGTCGCGGTGCTGATCGCGACGATGTGGTTCAACCACGCCGCCGAGGAGCGCCGCGCGCTGACCGCGAGCGAGGACGCGAAGCAGCAGCGCCGGCAGGAGTGCATCGACAACCGGCTCAAGCTGACCACCACCGCCTGCCAGGACGAGAGCTGCACGGTGAAGGGCGAACGGGCGGTCTATATCGTCGAGCTCAGCCAGATCACCGCGGACATGTGCGAGGCGGCGGGGGTCAGGATATCCAAGTCGCTCGCCCGGACGGTGGCGAGCGCCGTCGCCGCTTCGGGCGACGCCGAGGCGACGGGGCAGACGGCGAGCGCACTGGGCGTCGCAACGCCCGTCGAGAAGGCCACGACCATCACCGCCGCACCGATCGCCGCGGCGGCAAGCGAGCAGGCAGGGCCGGCGCCGCGAGTCTATATCCAGATCGCCGAGGAAGCGCAGCGCGCGGGCGCGCGGGATCTGATCACCCGGCTCACCGTCTCGCGGCTCAAGGGCCGGAAGCTGATCGGGATGGGCCCCGAGCTGGTCTCACGCGTCACGCGCGACGAGCTGCGGTGCATGAAGGCGTCGGATTGCTCGCAGGCGAGCGGCCTCGCGACCTATCTGGGGCTGCTGCTCGGCCGCAAGATCACGCCGGTCGACCTCAGCGCGCGCTACGAGAACAGCGCCGCGGTGCGCCCCGGGCATTACGAACTCTGGTTGGCGCCGGGCCCGTTCTCGGTCGTCCCGCTCGAATAAGGCGCGGCCGCGAAGAACATGAGATAGGCGAGCCGGCCGTTCTCCGGCGCGTCGCCGAAGCCGGGGCCCGAATTGTGGAACATCCACGGGCTGAACAGAATTAGCCGGTTGAAGCGCATCGGCGCCGTGAACGCCTTTTCCCAGCGCGCGGGCTTGTTGGTGTCCTGATTGACCACGCCCTCGATCAGCGCGTTGACGTCGGCATAGCCCGCCGCGGCGATCTGCTCGGGCTTCATCGGCACGCGATCGAGCCCGGTCGGCTTGTGGCGGAAGAAATCGGTGCCGCCGCGGCAATCCTCCGGCAGGCTCAGATAGAGGATGCCCGAATAGAAGGCCGGGTCGATATGCACCCCGCTCAGCCCCCGGTCGCCCCTGAGCGTGAGGCGGCAATGGCCGTGGAGCGTGCCGGGAGCGGGGATCACGCGCGCGCCGATCGCGCGGCCGACATAGTCGTCGAGCCCCGGGATCGGCAGCGCGTCGGTGGAGACCAGCCCGGGATAATTGCCTTTCTTGAACGCCGGATCGTAGCCGAGGCCAAGCGCGCGGCGGCGCATCTCGTGCGGATTGGCGAGGAAATCGTCGACCATGAGGAAGGACGGGGGCATCGAGTTGCCTCATGCCAGCTTTGCGGGAAGCGCGGAAGTTCAGGAAAGTTCAGGCCAAGCCCGCATCGTCCTCGTCCTCCTCCTCGTCCTCGCCCTCGCCCTCGTCCTCGTCCTCCTCGTCGCCGGGAACGGGCTCGCCCTTCGCTTCGGCAAGGAGGCGCTCGAAATCCTCGCCGAGCGGCGAGATCGCCGGATCGACTTCGCGCGGGCGCGGATCGCACCAGGGCGGCAGCGCGCCATCGCACATATCGGCGACGTGGATCGCGCAATCGAGCCCCTCGGGATCGAGCAGCTTGTGCGGCTCGGCCGGAACGGGCGGCTCGAGGCGCGCGATCGCGCGGGCCACCGGCTCGGCCGGCTCAGGGAGGGACTCGGCCGCGTGGCGCGAGTCGCGATTCGCGTGACGATAGCGTTCGGGCAGATGCGCGCGCAGGAGGAACATAAGCAGCCGGTCGTTCTGGCGCATGCGGCGGCCGACGCGGTGGCCTTCCTTGTCGAACACGGGCTCGTTCGAGCCGTGGATCGCGCGATCGAAGGCGATGTCGACGAGGCGGAGCGCGCCCTGCTGGATCGCGGCGCTCCATGCCGCGGCGAAGGCCTCGCCCCCGGGCGCGCGGCGCAGCGCATAGGCGCTTCGCACCGACATGCCGACGGCCTGCGCTGCAGTCTCGACACAGGCGGTGTCGGCGAGCTGCTCGATGAACAGCCGTTGCTTCGCCTCCGACCAGCCATCCTTGCGGGGGCGGCGGCGGACCGCGACCCAGCGATAGTCGGCGGGGTCGAAGCCGCATTCATCGATATAAGGCGTGAGGCTGCCGTCATATTCGACGCCTTCGAGCGCAGTCGAGGCGGGAGAGGACACGGCAAGCGCGCCCATATCGGGCGGTGCGACGACGACGCCGGGCTGGAGGACGGGATCGGGCGCGTCGGAGAGAGCGCGCTCGAAGGCTTCGCGATTGGGCTCCTTACTCATCCTGCAGGATGGAGCAGATGAAATCCTACATTGAAAGTTCTTTTTTTGTTCCACCGCCTCGGACGGCCCAAGGCTGTCGTCACCCCGGCCTTCGTGCCGGGATCCACTCCTCCGCGAGCGAGCGGCAAGAGGCTCGAGCGGCTCGCATGACCGCACAGTTGACCCCGGCACTTCGGCCGGGGTGACGATGGGGGAAGGCGGGCCCATCGCAT
>JAEWCK010000256.1 GCA_023390675.1 Pseudomonadota bacterium | reverse complement strand
AAGTGGAAGGTGCCGATCGTCATCACCTCGCTCGGCGCACGCCCCGAGCTCAACGACGCGGTCCACAGCTGGGGCGGGATCACGCTCCACGACGTGATCGACGACCGCTTCGCGCACAAGGCGATCGAGAAGGGCGCCGACGGGCTGATCCTCGTCGCCGCGGGCGCGGGCGGGCATGCCGGTCGGCTCAACCCCTTCCCCTTCGTCCAGGAAGTGCGCGAATGGTTCGATGGTCCGCTGATCCTGTCGGGCGCGATCGCCACCGGCCGCGCGATCCTCGCGGCGCAGGCGCTCGGAGCCGACCTCGCTTATATCGGCTCGCCGTTCATCGCGACCGACGAGGCCAACGCCATCGACGCCTACAAGCAGGGCATCGTCGCGGGGCGTGCCGCGGACATCGTCTATTCGAGCCTCTTCACCGGCGTGCACGGCAATTACCTGCGCCAGTCGATCGTCAATGCCGGGCTCGATCCCGACAATCTCCCCGAGAGCGATCCGAGCGCGATGAACTTCGGCGGCGCCAAGGCGTGGAAGGACATCTGGGGATCGGGGCAGGGAATCGGCGCGGTGACCTGCGTCGAGCCCGCGGCTGTGCGGATCGAGCGGCTGAAGGCGGAATATGCGGCGGCGAAGGCGGCGCTGCGCGCCTGAGCGTCAGAAAGCGGCGGCGAGCCGGTCCATCATGTTGCGCGCCGGACTCTCGATGATCACCGGCAGTCCCTGCGATCGATCGAGCCGCGCGACGCGGCGATAAAGGTCGGCGCTCGTCTCGATGATCGCCTGAGCCTGCGCGGGCATCGCCTCGAGCACGCCATGCTCGGTCTCGGGAGCGTCGCCCAGCCGGCGCGACGGCGCCAGCGCGTCGCCCGGAGCCAGCTCGCCAGCATCGACTGCGCGCTGGGTGAGCAGCCAGGCGATGACATGCATCAGCCGCGTCGTGACCTTCAGCGATTCGCACGAGAAGGCGACGCGGTTGAGCGCTTCGAGCGACTCGCGCTCCTCGCGGCCCATTTGATCGAAATAGGCCCGCGCCTCATCGGCCAGCAGCATCGCCTCGACATAGAGTGAGTCGACCAGCTTGCGGTGGATGCGGAAGGTGTCCGGCTGCCCCATGGGCGAATTGCTGCCACAGCAATGATGGTAATTGAATGCTTAATATCGCGATTATTTCGTCCCGTTACGGAACCGTCACGCAATGATGTCCGGGATCAGCTGGTCCTCAAGCATCGCGATCTCGTCGCGGAGCGCGAGCTTGCGCTTCTTCAGGCGCGCGATCTGGAGCTGATCGCTGGAGGCGGTGCTGCGCAGCGCCTCGATCGCGGCATCGAGATCGCGGTGCTCGGATCGCACCGCTTCGAGCCGCCTTCGGATCTCTCCCTCGTCCATGCGCGCACCCCGTTTGACCCCTTCCCTGCATCATGCCCGCCGCCGCCGCAACGGGCCATCGCGTCTTTTCCGCGGGCTGTCGATTAAGGCCGAAACCGGACTGACAACCCCGTGGAAAAGTGATCTACTCACAGGTTCCGGCCACCGATGAAGGAGACTGCTCTGATGCAGAACGCGCATTTCTCGGCACTTACGGCCAAGCACTCGATGCTCGACCAGCGAATCGCCGCCGAATCGCAGCGGCCCATGCCGGACCAGATGGTCCTGGCGCAGCTCAAGAAGCAGAAGCTTCGCATCAAGGAAGAGATGGCGCGCTAGCCGCGCAACGTCGAAACGGGGTGTGGCGACGCCGCACCCCGACAGCGAAAGTCCGGGAAATCAGCGCCGCGTGATGATCGGCTTGACGAAGTGGGGCGTACCCTTGCCCTGCCCGACCGGCTTGCGCGCCAGCATCGGATCGATCTCGTGATCGAAGGCGACGCCTACGCGGCCCTCCGCGGCCCAGGCGATCCGGCCCGAGACCCAGCCCACGCCGCGGACCTCGATCTCCACTTGCGTGCTGCGTTCGATCTGATGGCCATATTCGGCCATCAGTCCGCCTGAAGAGAGATTGCGCACGCGCACCTGCTCATCGGGCCGCCCCGCGACGCGAAACTGCGCGGTCAGCATCAGGCTGTCGCGCGAGCCCGCACGCTGGCCCGTGAAGTCGTCGGCCGAAAGCGCCGTCAGGGGGTCGTAGGGAAACTGGTCCATCGCTCCGCTCGAAAACGCAAATTGACGTCTCGCACGAATAGAGCAGCAATCCCTGTCGAAACCGTTAATCGCGGCCGCGTTTCGCTGCCGGAACAGTTGCAAAGCTCGTCCGCCGGTTTCGCGCGCGAAAAAGGGAGCCGAAGCTCCCCTCTATTCGTCCCGCGAGACCTTCTCGTTCCGCTCGTGGCGCTCCTGCGCCTCGACGGTCATCGTCGCGATCGGCCGCGCCTCGAGCCGGGCGAGGCTGATCGGCTCGCCGGTCACTTCGCAATAGCCGTACTCGCCGTCCTCGATCCGGCGCAGCGCCGCGTCGATCTTGGCGATCAGCTTGCGCTGGCGATCTCGCGTCCGCAGCTCGATCGACCAGTCGGTCTCGCTCGACGCCCGATCGGTTAGATCGGCCTCACGCAGCGAATCGGTCTGCAGCTGGTTGAGCGTACCCGCAGCCTCGCGATAGATCGCGTCCTTCCATGCGTGCAGCTTGTCGCGGAAATATTCGAGCTGCCGAGGATTCATGAACGGCTCGTCGTTACTCGGCCGATAACCGTCGTCGCCGTCGTTGGCGGCGTCAGGAACGCGTTTACCGGGTTCGTCGAAGCGATCCAAAACTGTTGCCATCCCCACTCTCCACACCGGTTCCCCAGTGGCCAAGCCGCTGGAGACCGCTTTTTGCCCTGGCGCGCCTATACTTTCGCGCGAGCGGCTTAACAAGCGAAGCTTTTCCACATGTCCTTCGCTAATCCACCGTAAAAGAGTGGAAATTAGCCGGGACTGAACCGGAGGTGCAGCGCTTTGAAATTGACCGCTGCTATCAACACTCCGTTAGGAAAGATGAACGCAATGTGTTCCGAAGTAGAACATTAACCGTCGCGCGTCGAAAACGGCGAGCGAAAATATCGCGAGAACACGGTTAATCCGGCTTTACGGCGTTGCCCTTAATGCTTTGTTTTGCACTTTTCCCGCATTGAGGCGTGCAAAGCTGCTGACGAACCTCGTGGGGAGCGGCACGCCAGCAACGGAAGAGTGGGACATCATGTCGGTTCGCATGGCCTTGGCGAAACTTTGCGCCTGCACTTGTGGAGGCGCGGTCATCGGCGGCGGGGGCGTTTACGTCACCGAACGCGTGCAGCAGCCGCGCGTCGTGAAGCACTATACGGTCGCGAAGAAGCGCGTCGTGCGTCGCACCGTGTCGCGTCCGGCGCGAGTCGTGAAGCGTACCGTTACCACCACTACGACTCAGGGTCAGCCCCAGGTCGTCGTTGTGGCGGCGCAGGGCGCACCGATCCCGCTGCCCCCGCCCCTCTACGGATCGAGCGGAGAGATGCCGGTCGTCTCCTCGAGCGCGAGCGGTTCGAGCTCGTCGGGCGTCGTCGGCGGTTCGAGCGGCGGCGGCGGCTTCATCGGCGGCTTCTTCGCCGGCGGCTTTTTCGGATCGAGCTCGACCGGAAGCAGCACGAGCGGCTCGGGCGGCATCAACATCGAGATCTCGTCGTCCAACGGCGGATCGACCAGCACTTCGTCGGGTGCCGTCAGCTCGACGGGCGACGTGAGTTCCTCGACGTCGAGCGGCGAAGTCAGCTCCACATCGTCGGGCGACGTCAGCTCGACCTCGTCCTCGGGTGAAGTCAGCTCCACATCCTCGTCGGGTGAGGTTTCGTCGACCTCGTCGTCGAGCGGTGACGTGTCGTCGTCCACTTCATCCTCGTCGAGCGGCGACGTTTCCACCTCGTCATCCAACTCCTCGTCGACCAGCTCGTCGAGCTCGGGTGACGTCTCGACCTCCTCGTCCAATTCCTCCTCGACATCTTCGTCGTCGTCCTCGTCCTCCTCGTCTTCGTCGAGCAGCTATGGTTCGTCGAGTCACGGTCACGGATCGAGTGGCTGGAGCAATTCGAGCGGATGGCACGGCTCGTCGGGCTGGAGCTCGAACGGGCACGGATCGAGCAGCCATGGCGCCAGCAGCGGCGGATCGTCGGGCGGCCCCGCGCCGGTTCCCGCACCGCCGATGATCCTGCTGTTCGGCGGCGCCGCCGCCGCGCTGGTCGCGCGCAAGCGCTTCGGCAAGAAGGCGGCGGCCGAGGCCTAATCGGCCTTCAGCAGCGCTTCCTCGATCTGCGGGACAGTGTGCCCGGTCAGGTCCTTGTCCAGCTCGCCCTTCAGCCGGTCGCTGACTTCCTTGTGATAGTGCTTGCGCAGCTCGCCCAGCGTGCGAGGCGGCGCGACGACGATCAGGGATTCGAATTCGCCGCGCATCGCCCAGTCCTTGAGCAGCCCCGCCGTCTCGGCGGCGAAGCGATCCTCCTCGAGCTGATGGAAATCGACTTCGTCCATATTGCCCGCGCCCCATTGCGCGCCCGCGGTCCGTGTGCCCATCGCGCCGCCGGCGAGATCGCTGGCTTGCTCGTGGTGATCGGGATTGTGTCGGTCGATCAGCTTCTTCTGGACCTGCAGATTGGGAAAAGCGGCGTCACCTTCGTTCCTCAGGAACAGCATCTTGCGCCCGTCGGCAACCAGGATGAATGCGTCGTGCGGGACCTGCATGGCTCTCGTCTCCTCGTTTCGGCCTTGATCCGATAACGCGAGGGGCGCGGCAGGGTTGCGCGGCTCAACCTGTCCCGCCATAGCCGCGGGCCATGCACGACATCCGCGCCATCCGTGAGAATCCCGAGGCTTTCGACGCCGGCCTGGCGAAGCGCGGACTGGCTCCGCAAACCGCCGCCTTACTCGCGCTCGACGAAAAGCGCCGCGCGCTGATCACCGAGGCGCAGGCGGTGCAGGCGCGTCGCAACGAAGCATCGAAGGCGATCGGCGCGGCCAAGGGGCGCCGCGAGGATCCCACCGATCTGATGGCCGAAGTCGCCGCGCTCAAGGAACGGATGCCGCAGATCGACGCCGAGGAGAAGGCGGCCGGCGCGGAGCTTACCGGCCTGCTCGCGGCGATCCCCAACCTTCCGCTCGCGGACGTGCCCGAAGGCGCCGGCGAGGACGACAATGCCGTCATGGCGACGGTCGGCGAACCCGCGACCTTCGGCTTCGAGCCGAAGGAGCATGATGCGATCGGCCCCGCGCTCGGGCTCGATTTCGAGACCGGCGCGCTGCTCTCGGGCTCGCGCTTCACCCTGGTGCGCGGCGCGGCGGCCAAGCTGCACCGCGCGCTCGGCCAGTTTATGCTCGATAGCCTCGAGAAGCAGGGCTACGAGCTTGCCGTTCCCCCGCTTCTAGTCCGCCCCGAGACCATGTTCGGCACCGGCCAGCTTCCCAAATTCGCCGAGGACAGCTTCCAGACCACCGACGGCCGCTGGCTGATCCCCACCGCCGAAGTAAGCCTGACCAATATCGTCCGCGAGCAGATCCTCTCCGAGGCCGAGCTGCCCCTTCGCTTCGCCGCGCTCACTGCCTGCTTCCGCTCCGAAGCGGGCGCCGCGGGGCGCGACACGCGCGGCTATATCCGCCAGCACCAGTTCGAGAAGGTCGAGATGGTCTCGATCGTTACGCCCGAAGCGAGCGAGGCCGAGCACGAGCGAATGACGCAGTGCGCCGAGGGCATCCTGACCGCGCTGGGGCTGCCCTTCCGCCGGATGAAGCTGTGCACCGGCGACATGGGCTTCACGGCTGCCCGCACCTACGATCTCGAAGTCTGGCTCCCCGGCCAGGCGCGCTACCGCGAGATCAGCTCCTGCTCGACCTGCACCGATTTCCAGGCGCGCCGGATGAACGCGCGTTACCGCCCCGAGGGCGAGAAGGGCACGCGCTTCGTCCACACGCTCAACGGCTCGGGGCTCGCGGTCGGTCGCACGCTCGTCGCGGTGATCGAGAACTACCAGCAGCAGGATGGATCGGTCGCGGTTCCGGAAGCGCTCCAGCCCTATCTCGGCGGTCTCAACCGGCTCGAACCCAAGGGTTAATTGACGGGACTGACGCGCAGCGAAATGCGCTATATGCTGCGGGTTCGATTGGTTAACGTGCCGGGAGGGAAAATGCGGGGAGGGATTACGGCGCCACTGGCGTTGCTGCTCCTTGCCGGCTGCATCCCGGTATCGGCCGGAAGCGATCCCGGCTATCGCCCGCCGCAGCAATCGCGCCCTACGCCGCAGCGCCAGCGCCCGCCCGCCGAGCAGGACGTCCGCGTCCTCCCCGCCCCGCCGCAGAGCTGGGAAATGCGCGCCGTCACTGCCGACGGCAAACGCATTCAGGGCAGCACTTACGTCGTCCAGCGCGGCGATTCGCTGCGCTCGATCTCGATTCGGACCGGCGCGGGATCGGAAGCGATCGCGCGCGCCAACAACATCCCGCCGCCCTTCGTTATTACCGTCGGCCAGCGGCTGACGATCCCCGGCGGGCGCTACCATCTCGTCCGCCCGGGCGAGACGGGCATCGCGATCGCGCAGGCCTATCGCGTGCCGTGGTCGCGCGTGATCGCCGTCAACGCGCTCGAGGAACCTTACATCCTGCGCAACGGCCAGCGCCTGCTGATCCCCGAGCCCGCGCTCCAGCGTCCCCACGTGTCCGAGACGATCGAGGAGCGCGCCGCGCGCTTCCATCTCGATCTCGGCGTCGACGACATCGTCACTGGCGGCCAGCCGGCGCTCGCCGCCAAGGGCAAGCCCGCCAGGCCTACCGCTTCCTCGGCGCGCGTGCTCGCGCCAACCACGCCGGTCGCCGCTCCGGCGAAGCTCAAGGGCGGGTTCCAATGGCCCGCGAACGGCAGGATCGTGAAGCGCTTCGGCCCGGGCGCGAGCGGCGAGCGCAACGACGGAATCAAGATTGCCTTGCCGCTCGACACGCCCGTGCTCGCCGCGGCCGATGGCGTCGTCGCCTATGTCGGCAGCGACATCCCGGCGCTGGGCGGGCTCGTCATCCTGCGCCACGGCGACGGCTGGACGACGGTGTACGGCCATGCCGGGCAATTGCTCGTCCAGCGCGGACAGTCGGTCAAGAAGGGTCAGATGATCGCGCTCTCGGGCAATTCGGGCCACACCGATCGGCCCGAGCTCCATTTCGAGATCAGGCAGGGCCGTACGCCGGTCGACCCGCTGCCGAGGCTGCCGGCGCGCTGATGCTCGAGCGCGTACTGCCGATCGCGATGCTGCTGGCCTCGAACGTCTTCATGACGTTCGCCTGGTACTGGCATCTGAAGTTCAAGGCCGCGCCGCTGATCGGCGTGATTCTGGTCAGCTGGGCGATAGCGCTGCCCGAATATCTGCTTGCCGTGCCCGCCAATCGCTGGGGCAGCGCGGTCTACACGCCTGCGCAATTGAAGGGCATCCAGGAAGTCGTGACGCTCACCGTGTTTGGAGGCTTCTCGGTATTCTATCTGGGTCAGAAGTTCAGCTTGAACTATGCGATCGGCTTCGCGCTGATCGCGGCGGGCGCGTGGTTCCTGTTCCGCACGCCCGCCTGAATCGGGCTCACCGCAGCAGGCTGAGCACCGCGCCCATCGCCAGGAACGCGGCGATCCAGTGCCCGCCGTCAATCAGGATCAGCGCGCCCTTGGCCTGCTGGTAGAGATAATTGATGATCATCGCCGGGATGACGAAACCGAGCGCGATCCCGCCCGCCACCATTAGCGA
The DNA here is from genome assembly GCA_023390675.1 of Pseudomonadota bacterium. Lineage (GTDB taxonomy): Bacteria > Pseudomonadota > Alphaproteobacteria > Sphingomonadales > Sphingomonadaceae > Sphingomonas. The sequence continues at coordinate 7,137 of JAEWCK010000256.1, read as the reverse complement.
CGTGTTCATGCTCGCATCGCCATAGGTGCCGAGCACGTGATCGAGCACAAAGGCCATGACGAGGTCGAGCACGAAGGTTGTGCCGAACAGCACCGCCATATTGCCCTGCCCGCCCTGCTTGCAGTCCTCCGGCGTCACTCCGCGCGCGGCCATCCACATCTTCCCGAACAGCGCGCTGTACCAGACGCCGCCCACCACGAACGCTGCAACCCCTGCGGCGAGCACCGCCAGCCAATGAATCTGCGTACCCATTTCGATTCCCCTCCGATCGTTACGGATGCGGGACGATAGCCCTTTCGGGGCATGGCTGGCAATTTCCGCAAAAATCCCTATGTGCGCGGCCAATCATGGCAACCAAACTCCCCGAGGCCCCTCGCGTAGGGATGGTGTCGCTCGGCTGTCCGAAGAACCTCGTCGACAGCGAGCGCATCCTCACCAAGCTGCGCAGCGACGGCTATGCGATGTCGCCCGACTATCAGGGCGCCGATGTCGTGCTGGTCAACACCTGCGGCTTCCTCGATTCGGCCAAGGAAGAGAGCCTAGAAGCGATCGGCGAGGCGATCGCCGAGAACGGCCGCGTCATCGTCACCGGCTGCATGGGCAAGGAAGCCGAGGTCATCCGCGCGCGCTTCCCGAACGTACTCGCGGTCACCGGCGCGCACCAATATGAGGAAGTCGTCGGCGCGGTGCACGAGGCGGCGCCGATGCCGCCCTCACCCTTCGTCAATCTGGTGCCCGATGCCGGGCTCAAGCTCACGCCGCGGCACTACAGCTATCTGAAGATCTCCGAAGGCTGCAACCACCGCTGCGCCTTCTGCATCATCCCGGCGCTGCGCGGCGACCTCGTCAGCCGCCGCCCCGACGCAATCCTGCGCGAGGCGGAGAAGCTGGTCGAGGCGGGCACCAGGGAACTGCTGGTCATCAGCCAGGATACGTCGGCATACGGGGTCGATATCCGCAAGGAGCCGCGGATGTGGAAGGGGCACGAAGTGGTTCCCCACATGACCGACCTCGCCCGCGAGCTCGGCAAGATCGCGCCGTGGGTGCGGCTCCACTATGTCTACCCCTATCCGCACGTCGACCAGGTCATCCCGCTGATGGCCGAGGGGCTGATCCTTCCCTATCTCGACATCCCCTTCCAGCACGCCAGCCCGTCGGTGCTGCGTTCGATGAAGCGCCCGGCAAACGAAGCCAAGGTGCTCGAGCGCATCCACAAGTGGCGCGAGGTCGCCCCCGACCTGACGATCCGCTCGACCTTCGTCGTCGGCTTCCCCGGCGAGACCGACCAGGATTTCGAGTACCTGCTCGAATGGCTCGACGAGGCGCAGCTCGACCGCGTCGGCGCGTTCCGCTTCGAGCCCGTCGAAGGCGCAGCGGCGAACGCCCTGCCCGGCGCGGTACCCGAGGAACTGAAAGAAGAGCGCTACGCCCGGATCATGGAGAAGACCGCGGCGATTTCGGCGGCCAAGCTCCAGGCGAAGATCGGCCGGACGCTCGACGTGATCATCGACGAGGTGGGCGAGGACGGCGCCACCGGCCGCTCGCAGGCCGACGCGCCCGAGATCGACGGCGAGGTGTTCCTCCGCGACGCTGGCCACTTGAAGCAGGGCGACATCGTCAAGGTCGCAATCGAGGACGCCGACGAGCACGACCTCTACGGAATGCCGCTACCCGCCTAGTTACGGCCGTAGCACTGGTTGCGCTCGCCCATACAGGTGGCGGCGCGTCCGGCGTCGTATGTGCATCCCGCCGCGGTGCAGTGGTTCGCCGAGACGATGCACGTCGCGTAGAGATCGTCGCACTTGCCCTTGCCCGTCCTGGGCTTGCTCGCCTTGGCCGCCACGGGCGGGCCGAAGCGCTGGAGCTCGCCGACATGCGCGCCGAGGCTCGGATCGAGCCGCAGCGCCATCGCGAGCGCGTCCTGCGCGCCGGGCTTCTTGAGCTTGCGCAGCGCGCCCGCCAGCCAGAAATGCGCCTCGGCCAGATCGGGGTCCATGGCGACCGCGCGGCGGAAGAACTCCTCGGCATTGGCAGGCATGTCGTTGCGCAGATAGTCCTTGCCGTCGGCGAGCGCGCGCGCCGCGGTGCCCGGCTCGGGCTTGTTCGGCGAATAGACGAGCCCGGTCCAAGCCGTCTGCTGCTGGGCGGTCGCGCCCGCCGCCAGCGCCATTCCCGAAAAGAGTCCTGCGACCATGGCCGCGATCAGCTTCCTGCGCACACAATGCCTCCCTTTTGCCAACGGACGGTAGCGAGCATCTGAAAGGCAACCAACATGCCGGAAGAGGCATGTCGCCGCAGCAAAGCGGAAACACGCTGCGGGGTGACGGATGCGAAACGGCCGCCTAAGCTCGGGGCATATTCCGTTTCCGGAGGCCCGATGTTCCGCACCACCCTCGCTGCCGCCCTGCTCTTCGTCACGCCTGCCGCGGCGCAGGAGCTCACGCCCGCCCAGACCGCAAAGGTCGATTCGATCGTCGCCGATGCGCTCAGATCCTCGGGCGTTCCCTCGGCATCGATCGCGATCGTCCAGGGCGGCAAGATCGTCTACGCCAAGGCCTATGGCGACCAAGGCCCGGGGATCGCCAAAGGGCCGGATGCCGATGCCAAATACCAGATCGCTTCCATCTCGAAGCAGTTCACCGCCGCGGCGATCCTGCTGCTAGAGAATGAGGGCAAGCTGAGCCTCGACGACAAGGTCTCGAAATGGGTCCCCGACGTCACCGACGCCGACAAGATCACGATCCGCCAGCTCCTGAGCCACACTGCGGGCATCCAGGACTATTGGCCGCAGGACTACAGCTTCGCCGCGATGGAGAAGCCGGTCACGCCGCAGGAGATCGTCGATCGCTGGGCGCACAAGCCGCTCGATTTCGCGCCGGGAACGGCTTGGCAGTACAGCAACACGGGCTTCGTCGTCGCGGGGATGATCATCGAGAAAGCGTCGGGCATGAAGCTCCTCGACTATCTCAATGCGCGGATCTTCAAGCCGCTCGGCATGCACCCGATCGATCAGGACAAGGCGGTCGGCAAGGGCTTCCCGCAGGGCACGCACCGCTTCGCGCTCGGCCCCGTCCGCCCCGCCAGGCCCGCGGCGGACGGCTGGCTCTGGGCCGCGGGCGAGCTGGCGATGAGCGCGAGCGATCTCGCGAAGTGGGACGTCGCGCGGATCGACCGCAAGGTGCTCACTCCCGAGGACTGGGCGACGCAGGAAACCGAGATCAAGCTCAGCGACGGCAGCGGCTCGCGCTACGGCCTCGGCGTCTCGCTCGGCATGCGGGGCAGCTCGAAGACCGTCTATCACGGCGGTGAGGCGGTGGGCTTCCTCTCCGAGAACTTCGTGATCCCCGAGAAGCGCTACGCAGTCGTGGCGCTGGTCAGCTCCGATTTCGGCGGCGCGCAGGACGCGATCGTCAACGGCATCAACGATCTGCTCGATCCGGTGACGCAAGCCCCGGCGGCCACGTCACTCGACCAGCAGCGCGACGCGCTCGCGCGCCGCGTGTTCGACCAGCTCCGCACCGGCAATCTCGATCGCTCGCTGCTGACCGAGGACACCAACTACTATTTCGACGCGCAAGCGCTCGCCGACTATCGCGACAGCCTCGCGCCGCTGGGCGAGCCCGACAGCTTCACTGTGCTCGGCAAAACGCGGCTGCGCGGCGGCTTCGTCAACCGCAACTATCTGATCAGCTACAAGGGGCAGAAGCTGATCGCGATCACCTATGCCGAACCCGGCGCGGACGGGAAATTCGAGCAATTCCTGATCCAGCCGCGCTGATGCGGAGTCCCGCCCTCGCCGCGGCAGCCGCCTGGCTCGCGCTTTCGGGCGCGTCGGACCAGCACCCGCGCATCAGCCCGGTCGATCCGCTCACCGTGCAGGACGACGATTTCGCGCGCCACCGCGACCCCGCCGAATGGAAAGGCCTCGCGGTCAGCCGGATCGAGTTCCGCGAGGAGCGCGCGCAGTGGCGGATGTGGCACATCGTCAACACGCGGCATCGCAAGGGCCCATTGTTCTTCGTGCCGCACGACAACGAGAATGCCGGGTTCGAGGCGGCGCTCGTCGCGGTGCGCAAATATGGCGGTGCGATCGTCACAGTCGATTCGGGCGTGTCGCCGGGCAATGACGGCGTCCGAATGAACCGCGCGGTCGACTATTCCCGACCGATCGATCCCAATCGCAATTTCGACAGCGCGCTGCCCGGCTATGCGCACATCGTCCTCGCCGATCTGGCGCGGGGCGCGTGGCCGATCGTCGCGCTGCATACGAACGCCAAGGGCTTCGACACCGCCGATTCGAAGTGCAACCAGGGCGATCCCGAGGGCAATGGCGTGATCTCGATCCGCTTCTGCGACGAAACGCTGATCCCCAGCCCGTCGGTGTCGAAGGCGTACCCGTTCGATGACGACGACACCGTCGCCTTCGCCACCTATCTCGCCAAGGACGGCCCGAGCGACGCGTACTGCCGCGACCAGCTCGTCGGCGCGGACTTCAACGTCGTGCAGGAGCGCGTGCGGACGAGCGATGGCTCGCTCTCCAACTACGCGGTGCTCCACGGGCTCCAGTACATGAACTTCGAGACGCTGGACCGCGGCCTCGATCCGGCGGAGCTGGCCAAGGCGCGTGATCGGCTGAGCTTCATGGTCGATCACGCGCTTGCGCTGTGCGCGCCGAAGCGAGTTGGGGCGACGGGCTAGCAGCCCCTCACTGGATCGGCGCCAGCGTGTTGACGCCAGCAGACATGTCGGTCTCGGGCGGCGGCGGCGCTACGCCGCGCGCCCGGTAGGAAGGAAGAGGCGGCGCGCGCTCGGGCACGGGGTGAGCCTCCAGTCGCGCAATATGCCGCTTCATTTCGGCGATCTCACGAACCTGCGCATCGATGATCCTGTCGGCGAGCGCGCGCACCTCGGGATCGCGGAGATTGGCTCGCTCGCTCGTCATGATCGCTATCGAGTGATGCGGAATCATTGCCTTCATATAGGCCACGTCCCCGACCGTCTCCTGGCTGCGCACCAGCCACAGCGCGAGAGCGAACGTCGCCGCGCTAGCCAAGACGATACCGGCATTGACGCGCTTGCTCGGATACATGGTCCACATGAACCCGATCATCACGATCGCCATCGCCGCTCCCATCACGAGCGCCATCCACATCCGGGTCTGGCTGAACTCGATATGGCCGATCGCATAGGTATTCAGATACATCAGCCCAAACATCATCGCCGTGGATGTCGCGATCATCGCGCCGAAGCGGGCATAGCTCATCTGCAACTTTGCTTCTCCTTGAAGTCGCCGTCATCGCGCGACAAGCAGGCACAGGCGACCGTCGCGCCCGGCTGGCTCACGGCAGTGCGTACGCCACCACTTCGTCGCCGACCGGCGTCTCCATGAAATGGTGCCCGCCGGCATAGAGCACGAGATACTGCTTCCCGTTCATCTCGTAGGTCATCGGCGTCGCCTGCCCGCCTGCGGGCAGCACGTCCTTCCACACCGTCTTGCCCGTCCGCATGTCGATCGCGCGGATCAGATTGTCGGTCGCGGCGGCGACGAAGATCAGCCCGCCCGCGGTGATCACCGACCCGCCATTGTTGGGCGTGCCGATCGTGATCGGCAGCATCGAAGGGATGCCGAACGGCCCGTTGGTGCGCGCCTCGCCCAGCGGGCGGTCCCAGATGGTCTTGCCCGTCGCGATGTCGATCGCGCGGATCCCGCCATAAGGCGGCTGCTTGCACAGCATGCCCGTCACAGGCATCCGCCAGCCGGCATTGACGTTGATCGCATAGGGCGTGTTGGCCTGCGGATCGCCCGCCCCTTCGACGCCGCCGATCTTGCCGCGTGCCTGATCGCGCGGAGTCCAGCCCTTCCTGTCGGCCTCGGCGCGCGGCACGAGGCGGACATAGTTGGGCATGTCGTTGTAATTGGCGACGATCACTCCGCGCAGCGGATCGACTGCGATCCCGCCCCAGTCGGTCCCGCCATTATAGCCCGGATACTGGATCGAATGGCCCTTGCTCACGGGCGGCGTGAAGAAGCCCTTGTAGCTCGCGCGGCGGAACTGGATGCGGCAGATCATCTGGTCGATCGGCGACATCCCCCACATGTCGCGTTCGGTGAGATCGGGCTTGCGCAAGGTATGCCAGAGCGACACCGGCTGCGTCGCCGCGCGCTGCTCGGGCTCGACGCCGCCGCCGGGCACCTTCATCTCGCCCACCGGCGTCAGCGGCTGCCCGGTGCGCCGGTCGATGATGTAGATGTCGCCCTGCTTGGAAGGCAGCACCAGCGCCGGCACGCCCTTGTAGTCGACCAAGGTCGCCTGCGCGCCGAAATCATAGTCCCACACGTCCTTGCGCACCGCCTGGAAGCGCCAGCGCGGCTTGCCGGTGGTGACGTCGAGCGCGACGAGCGACGTCGCGAACGCATTCTCCTCAGGCCGCCGCAGCGACGAATAATAATCCGCCGCGGCGTTGCCCATCGGCAGATAGACGAGCCCGAGCTGCTCGTCGCCGCTCGCCATCGTCCACATGTTCGGCGTGCCGCGCGCCCATTCCTGACCCGCCGGCGGCGCGCCGTTCCAGTCCGGGTGCATCATGTCCCACGCCCAACGCAGCTTGCCGGTGACGGCATCGAAGCCCTGGATCACGCCCGAGGGCGCCCAGCGGTCCTGCCCGTCGAGCACCTGATGGCCGGTGACGAGGACGCCGCGCACCAAGGTCGGCGGCGAATTGATCGAGACGAAGCCCGGCGGAACCTTGCCCATCCCGGCCTTGGCGTCCACTTGCCCGTTGGCCCCGAAATCGGCGCACGGCTTGCCGTTGCGGGCGTCGACCGCGATCAGCCGCGCGTCGAGCGTCCCTTCGATCACGCGCGCCGCGCACGGGGCGCCCGCCGCGGCGCCGGGGGTCGCGTAATAGACCACGCCACGGCAGGCCGCCGTGTAGGGAATCGCCTCGTCGGGTACCTTGGGATCGAAGCGCCACTTTTCCTTGCCCGTCGCCGGATCGAGCGCGATCATGATGTTCTTGGGCGTGCATAGGTACAGGCTGTCGCCCACCTTGAGCGGCGTGTTCTCCGCGCCATAGGTTCCCTTGGCGCGCGCCGAGGGAAGGTCGCCGGTATGGGCCATCCACACGCGCTTGAGC
>JAEWCK010000203.1 GCA_023390675.1 Pseudomonadota bacterium | reverse complement strand
CGACGTCGACGTCCGCCCGCTCCAGCTCGGCGCCGACGCCTTCCTCCTCGCCGAGCGGCGGACGACCGAAGCCTTCGAATTCTAGCGTAGCGGCGGCGCGCCGTAATAATCGGGGGCGCCGTCGAGGCGGACGTCGACGCGGTCGAGGAGGAAGCCGGGATCGAGCGCATAGAGGCGCACGCGGTGTGCGCCCGCCGCGAGCCGCGGCAGCGGGATGTCGCGCGCCGCGCTGTTCGACAGCACGCCTTGCTTCCACATTTCGCTGCGGCCGTGCGTCTCGAAATCGAGGATCGCGACCGGGCCGTCATCGACCTGCACGCCGAGCCAAAGCCGGTTCGCCGCGGTGAGCGGGTGCGCGGGCAGCGCGACGACGCGGAGCGTGGCGTCGGCTTCGTCGCCGGTCTCGAACGACAGCACGATGGCCTTGCCTCCCGCGCTTGCGTCACGCGAGGGCAGGTCGAGCTTCGAGCGCAGCGCCGCACCCCGCGAGCCGAGGCCGGGGATGCGCTCCCAATCGTCGCCCGGGGCAAAGTCCCCGGCCGCGAGCGACATGATCCGGTTCGCAGGAACGGGCACCGCCGCGCGGGCGCGCTTGGGTTCTTCTGAAATGTGCGGATAGGCCGGCTCGTCGAACACCGGGAGGCGGCGCGGCGCCATGTCCATGATGCCGCGCCATTTTCCGCGATTGTACAGCGCCGTGTCCGCGACGATCTGCGCGTGCGCCGCGCGCGCCTGATCGGCATAGGCGTTGACGTTCGCGCCGCCCTGTCGCGCATCGAGCGCCGCGAGATCGAGCTTGAGGTTGCGGATGTTGATGTTGGCCGCGCTGCGCACGGGATAGAGCACGAGCTCGAAGAAGGCGTCGCGGCGGTCGGCGGGCATCCGTACGGCCAGCGCCTCGGCGCGGCGCTTCAGATCGGCGTAGCGATCGATTCGCGCCTGCGCCTCGCCGCCGCCGGTGCGGACATAGTCGCCGATGCGGACCGGACGCGTCGGCTCGGTCTGGCTGAAGCCCATGAATTCGGGGCGGCGCTCGAAGGCGAGGTCGTAATAATCGGTGAGGATGGCGGCGGTCTCCTTCGCGTCGCCGGCGCCGAACTGCCGCGCGGCCCAGCTTTCGAGATGCTCGCGCGCGGTCTCGCCGAAGACGCGATGATCGAAGGCGAGGTCGAGGAAATATTGGGTGAGATACTCGCCCGGCTTGATGTCGCCGACATTGACCACCCAGACCTTGCGCGCCCGCATCGTCCAGGCGCGCTCCATCTGCTCGCGGATCAGCGCTGGATGCGTCGTCGCCAGCCACAGATAGTCGTGCGGCCGGCCCCAATAAGAGATGTGGTAATAGACGCCCGATCCGCCGCCGCGTGCCTGCTCGCCCGGATCGGGGAGCTGGCTCAGATAGCCGTAATTGTCGTCGGGCCAGATCAAGGTGACGTCGTCGGGGACCTTCAGTCCCGTGCCGTAGATGTCGAGCACTTCCTTGTAGAGCGTCAGCGCCTGCGGGATCGCGCTCGCCGGCTTACCCTGCGCGTCGGCGAGCAGATCGCGCTGAACCGCCATCGCCTGCGCCGTGGCCTCGCGCGCCCTTGCGGGCGTGTCGGCGCCCTCCATCGCGGAATCGTGCCTGCCGCGCAGCCCGATCGTATAGAGGTTCTCGAAGCCCTTCACTGCCTCCACGCGCTCGCGCCAATAAGCGGTCATCGCATCGCGGTTGGTGAACCAGTTGAAGGGGCCGCGCGCCTTCTCGTCCCACTCGCGTACATTGTTGCGCAGCATCGGCTCGGCGTGCGAGGTGCCGACGACGATCGCATGGTCGCGCGCCGCCTCGGCATTGCCGGGGATCTGGTAGAACGGTTTCGTGGAATCGTGCATCGCCGGCCAGATGAGGTTGGCCTTCAGCCGCCACATCAGCTCGAAGATGCGGGCATAGGTCCTGGGGCCGATATCGCCGATCTCGGGCTCCCAGGTCCTGGCCGCCCAGGGCTGCAGTCCCCAATCCTCGTCATTGAGGAAGATTCCGCGATACTGGACCGAAGGCGCGTCGGAGAGATGCCGCGCGCCGTCGACAGCGAGGCGGTCCGCGTGCCGCGGCGTGACATCGGCCCACCACTCCCATGCCGATACGCCGATCTCACGCGTCAGATCGATCACGCCCCAGATCGCCCCGCGCCGATCCGATCCGGCGATCAGCAGATAGCGGCGCGACGGGTCGCGCTTCGAGCGCGTCGCGACGCGGATATAACGCTCCCATTGGCCCGAGAGCGGCGTGAGATCGACACCGGCCTCCTGCGCGACGGCGCGGACTGGATCGGAATCGTATTTGCCGATGACGATGCAGAGCCTGGCGCACCGCGCGAGATCGGAGGAGACCGCGGGGGTTTGCCCGGTCACATGTGTCAGATCGCGCCCGAGCAGCTCTGCGGCCAGCGTCGCCGAGCGTTCGGAATCGTGGACGATCCCGGCGACGTGCCGTCCGTCGAACAAAGCGACTTGCTGCGCCTGCGCCGGCAACCCGCCGAGTACGCAAGAGACCAGTGTCGCCAGCCAGACAAAAATGTTCCCCGCAATGGTCAGAAAGGGTCGACGCATCGCCGCTACCCGCTCCCGCCTATCTCGCCGGCCCGTTGAAGTCCGCCTCGACGATGGCGAGGCGCCAGCCGGGCGGCACCGCGTCCGCCCCGGTGTCCCCTGCCTTGCGCGCGGTATCGAGCTCGACGACCTTGCCGAAGGCGTCGCGATCCTCGACCGGGCCGGTCTGCTGGATGCGGAGCAACATGCCGCGCGCGGGCGCGAAGGCAATATTGGCATAGCCCAATTGGCGCTCGGTCGTTCCTTCCCAGACCGTCTTCCCGTCGAGCGTGATGCGGAGCGGATAGCTGCGCGAACGCCAGCCGACGAGCTTCAGGTCGATCTCGCTCAGCGTGACGGGTTTGTCGAAGCGATATTCGATCCACGCATTTTCGGGCTTGCCGTCGCTCGTCCAGCGCGAGAGCTCGTTGTCGTCGGTGCTGTTCGCGGCCTCGGCCTGGTTCGAGCCTGCGAGGATGCTCGCCGCCAAGGCGGTGACGCGCGTCACCCGGTAGCTCGGGCCCGCGGGAGTCGGGCCTCGGGTGAGCAGGCCGGGCTGGTATGCTTCGGGGAAGTCGCTCGACAGGCCGCCCTTTGCAGGCTTGGGGAATACCGTCGGAATGGTCAGCGTCGCGGGCGCGAGCCCCTCCGCCGTCGCCGTCACGCGCACCGCGCCGCCACGCGTGCCCGCGCGGAGCAGGACGCGATTGATCCCCGCCTCCACCGGCAGCTTCTGCGAGAGGATGTAATTGTCCTCCTCGCGCGCCGTGCCGGCGAACTGCGTCGTCTGGTCGGGACCGGCGGGCTTGCCCGGTTCGGCCGGGCCGGTCGCGATCTCCTGGCGCGGCTTGCCCGAACTGTCGCCCTGCGCGATGCCGCCGCGCCATTCGGCCGGACCGTCGAGCGCGAAGCGGACCATGTCGTGAGCAGTCGGCACGCGGCGGCCCTGCGCGTCCACCACCTCGACATCGACCAGCGCGATGTCCGCGCCGTCCATCACGAAGCCGCGTGGGCTCGTATGGGGCTTGAGGCGGAGCGCGACGGGCGCACCGGTGGTCGCGACTGCATATTCGCTGCGGCGGCCATTCCTGTGCGTCGCGACGGCCTTGAGCGTGCCCGGCGCCCAATGGATCTGCTTCCAGGTGAAGAGGAAACCGCTGCTCCTTTCGCCCTTGCCGAGCGACTTGCCGTTCAGGAACAGCTCGACGCTGTCGCCGTTCGAGACGACGCTCACGTCCTTCACTGTGCCGGGCGCATAGTTCCAGTGGCCGATGATGTGCGTGGCGGGCGTGACGCTGTCGACCCAATCGCCCCACATCACCCGGTGCGCGAAGAACCCCTCCTTGGGCAGCCGGACCGCATCGACTTCGCCCGAGCGGCGATAATTGTTGTCGCCGCGATAATGCGTGTTCGAATCGGCGAAGATGATGTTGACTCCGCCCGCGCTCACGCGCCGCCCGGTCCCGGGGCGGACGCGGTAATAGTCCCACCACCGCTTCACGTCCTCGATCGCGTGGCTGTCCTGGTTGCGATTGTAGTCGGGCGAATCCTTGTGGAACGGCGGGGTATATTCGTCCTGATAGAGCCGTGCGCCTTCGTCGCGCGAATATTCCATCGCCCAGAGCGGCTTGCCCGCGCTCTTGTTGATGTA
>JAEWCK010000106.1 GCA_023390675.1 Pseudomonadota bacterium | reverse complement strand
GCGCGGATTGTCGGCGAGGATCCCCCCGCCCACGCCGAACCCTGCCGAGACCAAAGCGCGGCCGAACAGCGGCGAATGGCATTCGGTGAGCGGCATCGCGCCGACGATCTGGCCGTTCGGTCCTTCGGCGATCAGGTAATGGCTCTTCTGCCCGCAGCCCCGCGCGACACCCACGCTCCATGCCGGCAAGTGGAACGGCGTGCCTTCCCGATGATCGTGGACATAGGCGCCGATCCGCGCGCGCTCGATCTCGTCGCCGAGGTCGGCGACGCGCAGGCTGACGGCGCGGACGAGCAAGGGCGCGTTCATGCCAGCTTCTCCGCTTCGCGCGCGGCGATCGCATCCATCCGGCCCCATTGATGACGCGCGATCAGCGTCTCGAGCTTGCCCGCCATTGCGCCCAACCGGCTATAGTGCCGGACCCTGGACTTGAGCGGCGCATTCCGCACGCGCGGCTGGCCGGGGTCGATCTCCCAAGGATGGAAATAGAAGATCGCCGGCCGCGTCTCGTCATTGGCGGCGCGCACCGCGCGGTGCGTCACCGATCCGGGCAGCAGTCGGAAGAAGCCGCCCCCGGTGGTCACTTCACGCCCCATGAAGCTCGCCAGCGTGATCGGCAGCTCGATCAGCGGCGATCTCGCAACCGGGCGCCAGGCGCCGCGCGGCGCGTCGGGCATGCCGTAATGATCGTGCGCGATCGGGGCGACGCTCGACGAATAGGCATAGCCCTGTTCGGCAAGGATCTCGTGCGCCCACGGCGTCCGCGCGTCGATCGAGAAGCTCGGCGCGCGATAGCCCGTCACCTGCGTGCCCGACGCATCCTCCAGCGCCTTGCGCGCGTCGAAAAGGTCGGCGCGGAATTGCTCGGGGGTCAGCGTAAAGACGCGCTTATGGTCCCAACCATGGCTCGCGACTTCGTGCCCCGCCCCGGCGATGCGGCGAATCAGCGCCGGATAGCGCTGCGCCACCCAGCCGAGCGTGAAGAAGGTCGCCTCGACCCCGGCGGCGGCGAACAGCGCCAGCACCTTGTCGGTATTCGCCTCGACGCGATGCTCGAGCCCGTCCCAGTCCTCGCGCCGGATCGTGCGCTCGAACGCGCCGACCTGGAACCAGTCCTCGACATCCACCGAGAGGGCGTTGACGACCATGTCCTCAGGCCGCGCCACCGCGGATCGAGGAGAGGTCGGGACGGCGATTGCCGCCCTCGCCGGTCTCGACCCAGTCGACGAGCAGCGTGAGCACGCGGCGCAGCGCCTCGTCCTGTTCCTTGAGATGCGTCTCGAGCTCGACGATGCGGCGGTTGAGCTCGGCCTCGCCGGCTGCCGGTACCTCGGCAGCGGTGCGGAGCGGCCGCGGATCGGCGGGCGCGGAGGGCGTCGGCGTGCCCATCGGCAGCGGCGCGACGTCGCGCAGCTCATAGGGCTCGGGATCGTTGACCGGCGCGTTGGCGGAGACCGGCGTGTCCTGATTGAGATCGGCGATCACCGCGGCGAGTTCCTCGGCCCCGAAGGTCTCGATCCCCTCGACCGCGCCGAACAGCATCACGCGGCCTGCCAGCTGGTTCAAGCGCCGCGGCGACCCGCCCGACCAGCGGTACATTGCGTGCACCGCATCGTTGGTGAAACGCGGCTTGCCCCGCCATCCCACGCACGACAGGCGGTGGATCAGATAGGGCTCGACTTCATCGCCATCCATCGAATCGAGATGGTGCATCGCGATCACGCGCTGGCGCAGCTGCTCGAGCCGCGGATCGGCGAGCTTTAGGCGGAACTCGGGCTGGCCGAGCAGGAAGATCTGGAGCAGCGGATAGCCGCCCGCCTGGAAATTGGAAAGCATGCGCAGCTCTTCCAGGCTCTCGATCGGCAGCGCCTGCGCCTCGTCGACGACGAGCAAGGTGCGGCGGCCCGAACGCGCAACCATGTGCAATCCGCGCTCGATCGCGCTCAGCATCTCGGCCTTGGCCATGTGCGACGCGTCGATATCGAGGCCTTCGCAGACCAGCCGGAGCAGGTCGTCGGGGCGAAGCTGGGTCGAGACGATCTTGACGACGTTCAGCCGCTCGCGGTCGATCTCGTCGAGCAAATGTCCCATCAGCGTGGTCTTGCCCACGCCGGGATCGCCGGTGATCACGACGAAACCCTCGCCCTGGCTCAGGCCATAGCCGAGATACGCCATCGCCTTGCGGTGCGTGGCGGTATCGAACCAGAAGCGCGGATCGGGGGTCAGCTGGAAGGGCCGGCCGCTCAATCCATAATGGTCGTCGTACATCTCGACCCCTCAGAAACCGTATCGCAGACCCACGAGCCCCTGGGCGCTCGCGCTGCTGTCGCCGTCCCGCTCGAACCCGAACACGCCCGCCGAGATCATCGCGCCGAGCTTGCCGAAGCGATGCGTATAGGCCGCATTCGCTCCCCAACCGTAAACGCCGTCATTCCCGGGGACGTCGGTATCATAATAGTTGCCGATCAGCGCCCCCTGCAGCGATCCGCTGCGCCCGACGGGCGTCGAAGCGAAGAGCTGCGCATAGTAGCTCTCGTCCGAGGTGCCGTTGGTGGTGAAGCCGGTGCCGGTATTGGGCGCGATGAAGTCGCGCCGCGCATAGCCGCCGCCGATGCCGATCCGCGTGCCGCCACGACCCATCACCGCCACGCCGGTCACGCCGCGCGAGCGATAGGCCGATGTCGCCGCCGAGGCGAACACGCCGGTCAGGCACGTTCCCGCGCCGCCGCCGTTGCCGCCATAGGTGCAGCCGCCGAACTGGTTGCCGAGCGGATCGGCGTTCGTCGCGAAGCTCGACGGCAGCGCGGCGATCGCGCCGTTGGTCTGCTGGCCGAAGGTCTGCACGGAATCGTAGGCGCCGATCTGGATCGCGCTGCCGCGCCCGGACTGGTAGCTGAACGAGCCGGTATAGCTCCACGAGCCGTAGCGCTTGCCGACGCGTGCCTCGAGGAAGGTCCGCGGGCTCGGCTTCCAGATCACGCCGGCATCCCAGAACAGCCCGTCGAAATTATAGGCCAGGCGGCGCGGCGAAGTGGGATCGGTGCGGAAGCGCCCTGCTCCGTCGACGATCGGGTTTCCGCCGGCATCGCGCAGCGGGTCGCGCTGGCTGATCTGGATCTGCTCCCAGCCGACGCCGCCGGCGAGCGCGAAGGTGCGCCCGATCGGCAGCACTGCGTCGCCGCGGCCGAACTTGCCGGTGAAGCGCTGGTCGAGCTGGCCGGCATCTTCGCGCGTGATCGATCCGCTCGCGGTCACGCCGATCGGAAGCACTGCTCCCGACTTTACGCCCACACTGGCGGTGGCGACGTGCACCTTCGAATCGTCGAAATAATCGAGCCGGGGCTGCGTCGGATCGACGCCGGTCTGCCCCGGAGCCTCGACCTTGGTGTAGCCGAAGCGATAGGCCGAGTTGATGAAGATGGGTCCCAGATGCGTCGCGACGCTCGGGCCTACATAAGCCGAATAGACCTGGCTCGAATTGCTGAGATTACCCTGCGTCGTGGTGATCGCGTCGCCGCGAATGTCGTTGCGCGTGCGCGCGGCGATCCCGCCCGCCTCGATCGTGAAGCCCGGCACCACCGCCGCCCGCACCGTGGCGAGGCCGCTATGGTTGCTCGTGTTGTTGAGCTTGGTCTGATAGTCGAAATTGTGCGTGTAGTTGTAGCTGATCTGTACCTGCACGCGCCGCGTGTGCGCCTCGACATCGACGCCCGCGCCGACGGTCGAATAGGTCAGCACGTCGCCGCCGTTGAAGTCCATCGCGACGACCTGGCTCGCATCGATATGCGGCTGGATGCGCACGCGGCGCTCGCGCGTCTGCGCTTCGGCTCCTTGGGCGAACAGCACACAGCCCAGCACGGCGGCGGCGATGATCGTCTGCCGGCTCACTGCGACATCTCCTCGTAATAGCTTCCGAAACGCCGCCCCCGCGGCTGGAACGAGACCGAATTGAGGACGAGCTGGATGTGCTCGCAGCCGTCCAGCGTGCTCACCGCTTCCTTGAGGTCGCTCTCGCTCGTCTGGTCGGCGCGCACGACGAGCATCACTTGCCCGACATGCAGGGCCAGCACCGATGCCGGCGAGGCCGCGAGCGCAGGCGGCGAATCGAAGATCACGATGCGGCGCGGATTGGCCGCCGCGAGCCCGTCGAGGATTGCGCGGGCGCGGTCGCTGGCGAGGAGCTCTGTGTCCATGTTGGTCCGGGTGCCTGCCGGCAGCACCGAGAGTTGGGGCACGTCGGTGTCGATGATGCACTCCTCGACGTTCGACACCGCGCCCGCCAGCGCGTCGAGCAGGCCGGGGCCGCTGGGGATGCCCAGCCGGTCCAGCACGTCGGGCTTGGCGAAATCGGCGTCGACGAGCAGTATCTCGACGTCCTTCTCGGTCGACATCGAAAGCGCGAGGTTGATCGCGCAGAAGGTCTTGCCCTCATTGGGCTGCGCCGAGCAGACGAGGATCATCCGCGCGCGGTCGGCCGCCCTGGCCGTCTCCTTCGCCGCGACGGCGCGCGCAGTGAGCAGCAGCTGCCGCTTCACCATGCGGAACTCCTCGGCGAGCGACGTGATCGTCGCGCCGGGCACGAGCATTCCCGCCTTGGCGAGCGCCTGACGGTCGATCGGCGCGGTGCGCCGCGCGAGATTGCCCGCCGTGGCGATCTGCGGTTCGGGCGGGAGCTGCGCCGCGACCTCGCCCAAGCGGAGGCCCGGGCTCGACTCCTGGAAAACCTCAGGAACGGGAGCCGGTTCGGCGGCGGGCGGCGCAGGCGGCTGCACGGGCGGCGCAGGCCGCTCCGCAGGCGGCACCGGCGCGATCGGCGCGTAATGGAATTGCGCGGCGGCGCGCTCGACGAGCGTGCCCTTGTAGCGGCGCGGACTCTGGTCGTTCATCTCAGGCCCCCATTCCGCGCTGGATGAACTCGACTCCGAGCAGCCCGACATAGGCGACCGCGAGCGCCGCCAGCCCGCCCGCGAACAGCGTCAATTTCTTGCGCCGCATCGCGATCTGGGCGCTGGTCAGCACTTCGCCGATCGACCCGATCACCGGCATACCGCTCGCTCGCTCGAGCTTGCCCGCGGTGCTGAAGGTGGCGGTGAGCTTGCCGAGCGCGAACGCCGCCGCCACGCCCGCACCGAGCCCGGCGATCAGCACCGCGGTGAGCAGCAGCGGCCGGTTGGGCGCGGTCGGCGCGCGCGGCTGGGTCGGCGGATCGACGATGTCGAACTTGACCGAATCGGTCTCGGTCTGTGCCTGGCTGCGGATCTTCATCTGCTCGCGATCGGCGAGCAATTTGTCGTATTGATCCTTGAGCACCTGATATTCGCGATCGATCTGGCCCTGCTCGGCCGCGACGCCCGGCTGCTCGGCGAGTTTGGCCTGCAGCGCCGAGAGATCGCCCTCGATCTGCGCCTTGCGCTGGACGAGCGCGGCGACGCTCGCCGCACGGTCCGCCTGCATCGACTTCAAGCCGATATAGACCGGGTTGGACGACGCCCCGCCTCCGCCGCCGTACATCGGCTCGTTGCGCGCTGCCGCCGCGGCCTGGGCAAGCTGGCTCTTGAGCGCGATCACGTCGGGATGGCTGTCGGTCCAGCCTTTTGCGCGGGCGTCCGCCAACTGGCCCTGGATCGCCTGCAGCCGCGCGCGCGCCGGTCCGGCTACCGCGCCGCCGGCCGCGCCCGCGATATTGGCCGGCGTGCCCGCCATCTGCGCGTTGACCGCGTTGAGGCTCGATTGCGCCGCCGCCAAGTCGGACTGAATCTGCGCGAGCTGGTTGCGCGCCGCCGAGATGCGCTCGTCGAGCGATCCCGTTCCGGGCAGCGAGCCGAGGAAGCGCGCCTGGAAATCGGCCTTCTTGGCCTCAGCCTCCTGCAGCTGCTTCTGCCGCCCCTCGAGCTGCTGGTCGAGGAACTGGAGCGACTGCCCCGTCGCCTCGCGATTGTCCGCCAGATTGTCCTCGACGAACACGTCGATCAGCTTCTGCGCGATCTGCTTGGCCAGCCGCCCGCTCGGCGCGGTCACGCTGATCTCGAAGACATTGTCCTGCTGCGCAGTGAGCTTGATCGCCTTCTGCAATCCCGCCACCCGGTCCGCGATATCGCGGTCGGTCGCAACGGTACGCGCCAGATCGGTGCCGCGCACCACCTTCTCGAGGTTGACCGCGCTGGTCAGCGTCTGGCGGATGCGGTCGACGTCCTTCTGCTGCGCCAGCGTGGTCGCGCCGTCCTGCGTCGGCAGGATCGAGCGCATCTGCACCACCACCCGCGCCCGCGATTCATACTGGTTGGGCATCTGCGACACCACCAGCCAGCCCGCGAGGCACACGCCCCACGCGACCAGCAGCGCGATCCAGCGCCGCCGCCAGACCGCATGGAGAGCGGCCCGGATCTCGTCGTAGAGGTTCCCCACCCCGCGCCCCCTAGAACATGCTCTCGGGGATGATGATCACGTCGCCGGGCTCCAGCTTGACGTTCGCGGAGATGTCGCCGTTCTTGAGCAGGTCGCCCAGGCGCACCTTGTATTCGACCTGGCGCCCGCTGCGGCGATCGTAGCGGACCAGCCGCGCTCGGTTGCCCGCCGCCATCTCGGAAAGCCCGCCCACTGCGATCATCGCGTCGAGCACGGTCATGTTCGCACGGTACGGGATCGACGCGGGCTTCTCGGTCGCGCCGACGATGCGGACCTGCTGGCTGAACGTCCCCGAGAAATTCTTGACGATCACCGAGACGATCGGATCCTTGATATATTCGCCGAGCGCGTATTTGAGGTCGTCGGCCAGCATTGCGGGCGTTTTGCCCACCGCCGGCATGTCGGCGATCAGCGGGGTGGTGATGCGGCCATCGGGGCGCACCTGCACATCGGCCGAAAGCTCGGGATTGCGCCAGACGAAGATCTGGAGCTGGTCCATCGGGCCGATGATATATTCCTCGCTGGGCGCCTCCCGCCCGGCGACAGCGGCGGCAGGCGGCAGCTCCGGCCGGCCTCCGCCCATGCACCCCGACAGGAGGACCGCAGCGCTGCCGAGGCCCAGAACAACCCTGCCAAATCCAATGAAACGCATGCTCGAGCTCCCCTCCACGCGGGCGACAGCGCAGCCGACGTCTCGGCCGATGCCCGCACAGGATCGGGGTCAGCTATGGGAGGTAGAGGTAAACATCGGGTTAGGATTTCGGCGCGTTCGCCAGCACTTCCCGCGCCGGGGCATGTCCCAGAAAGGTGCTCGGGCTCGCGTTGGCGCCATACGCGCCCGATGCGAATATCGCTATGACGTCGCCGACCTGGCAGCGCGGCAGCGCCACGCGCTCGGTGAGGCGGTCGAGCGGCGTGCAGAGCGGGCCGACGATCGTCACCACTTCCTCCGCCGCATCCTGCATCCGGTGCGCCACCGCCACCGGATAGTTGCGCCGCACCACGGTCCCGAAATTACCCGTGGCGGCGAGATGATGGTTGAGCCCGCCCTCGACGATCACGAAGGTTTCCCCCTGGCTCTCCTTGCGGTCGACGACGCGCGCCAGATAGACCCCCGCCTCCCCGACCAGCCAGCGCCCCAGCTCGATGGCGTAGCGCGTGTCGAGCTTGCCCAGCTCGCCCGCCAGCGCCGCGCCCACCGCTTCGACATCGAGCGCCGCGTCGCCCGGGAAATAGGGAATGCCGAACCCGCCGCCCAGATTGACCACGGGCGGCGTCTCGCCCGCTTCCTCGGCGATCTGCGCGGCCAACGCCACCGTCGCCTTCTGCATCTCGATCACCGCCTGCGCATCGAGCGCCTGCGATCCGGCGAAGATGTGCAGTCCGCGCCATTCAGCCCCGCTTTCGATCAGCCGCCGCACCAGCCCCGCGGCATGACGCGCGCTCACGCCGAAGGGCGAGGCGCGCCCCCCCATCCGCATCCCCGATCCGCGCAGCTCGAAATCGGGATTGACGCGCACCGCGAGCCGTGGCCGCACGCCCAGCGCGCCGCCGATCGCCAGCGCGCGCTGCATCTCGCTCTCGGATTCGAGGTTGAGCGTCACCCCCGCGCGGATCGCCGCCTCCAGCTCGAAATCGCGCTTGCCCGGCCCTGCGAAGCTGATCGCATCCGCCGCCATGACGCCAAGCGCCCGCTCCATTTCCCCCGCCGAGGCGACGTCGAGCCCGTCGACCAGCGGCGCAATCGCTGCGAGCAAGGGTGAAAACGGATTGGCCTTGATCGCATAATGCACCGCCACACCGGCGGGTAGCGCCGCACGCAGCCGCGCGATGCGCGCCGCAACCACCGCGAAATCATAGACGTAAGCCGGTGTCGCCTCGTCGAGCCAGGGCAGCGCGTCGAGCTGCGCGAATTCGGGCGGCATCGGCCCGAAGGGCTTCGCTCCGTTCATCTCCCC
>JAEWCK010000018.1 GCA_023390675.1 Pseudomonadota bacterium | reverse complement strand
GCCTTCGGAGACGACGTCGGTCGGCTTCTCGACCCGCTCGTTCTTCATCTCGGAGACGTGGACGAGGCCGTCCTTGCCGCCCATGAAGTTCACGAACGCGCCGAAATCGACGAGGTTGACCACCTTGCCGTTGTAGATCTTGCCGACCTCGGGCTCCTCGACGATGCCCTTGATCCAGTTCATCGCCGCCTCGATCTGGCTGACGTCCGACGACGAGATCTTGATCACGCCCTCGTCGTCGATGTCGACCTTGGCGCCGGTGGTCGCGACGATCTCGCGGATCACCTTGCCGCCCGTGCCGATCACGTCGCGGATCTTGGTCTTGTCGATCTGCATCGTCTCGATCCGCGGCGCGTGCGCCGACAGCTCTTCACGGGTGTGGTCGAGCGCCTTGGCCATTTCGCCGAGAATGTGCGCGCGGCCTTCCTTGGCCTGGTTGAGCGCGGCCTCGAAGATCTCGCGCGTGATGCCCGCGATCTTGATGTCCATCTGCATCGTGGTGATGCCCTGGCTCGTGCCCGCGACCTTGAAGTCCATGTCGCCGAGGTGATCCTCGTCGCCGAGGATGTCGCTCAGGATCGCATAGTCCTTGCCTTCGAGGATGAGGCCCATCGCGATGCCCGAGACCGGGCGCTTGACCGGCACGCCCGCGTCCATCAGCGCGAGGCTGCCGCCGCACACCGACGCCATCGACGACGAGCCGTTCGACTCGGTGATGTCGCTGGTCAGGCGGATCGTGTAGGGGAACTCGTCCTTGGTGGGCAGCACCGGGTGCAGCGCGCGCCACGCCAGCTTGCCATGGCCGACTTCGCGGCGGCCCGGGGCGCCGAAGCGGCCGACTTCGCCGACCGAATAAGGCGGGAAGTTATAGTGCAGCATGAAGTGCTGGTAGCTGAGGCCGCCAAGACCGTCGATCATCTGCTCGGCGTCCTTGGTGCCGAGCGTGCAGGTCGCGATCGTCTGGGTCTCGCCGCGGGTGAACAGCGCCGAGCCGTGCGCGCGCGGCAGGAAGTGCACTTCCGCCTCGATCGGGCGGATCTGCGTGGTCGAGCGGCCGTCGATGCGCTTGCCGTCCTTGAGGATCGCGGTACGGACGATCTCGGCCTCGAGCTTCTTGGTGAGCTTGATGCCCGCCATCACCTGCTGCGGGCTGAGGCCGTCCTCGGCGAACTGCGCCTTGGCCTTGGCCCGCGCCTCGTTGAGCGCGTTCGAGCGGGCCGACTTGTCGGTCAGCTTGTAGGCGGCGGCGATATCCTTGCCGATCAGCTTCTTGAGGCTGTCCTTGAGCGCGGCGTTGTCGTCCGACGCGGCCATCTCCCACGGGTCCTTCGCCGACTGCTCGGCGAGCTTGACGATCGCCTTGACGACTTCGCGGCACGCGTCGTGCGCGAACATCACCGCGCCGAGCATGACCTCTTCCGAAAGCTCCTTCGCTTCCGATTCGACCATCATCACGGCGTCGTAGGTCGCGGCGACGACGAGATCGAGCTCGCCCTCGGCGACCTGTTCGTCGGTCGGGTTGAGGATGTACTCGCCGTTCACATAGCCGACGCGCGCGGCGCCGATCGGGCCCATGAAGGGCACGCCCGAAATGGTGAGCGCCGCCGAGGCCGCGACCATCGCGAGGATGTCGGGCTCGTTCTCGCCGTCATAGGAGAGGACCTGCGCGATCGCGTTGATCTCGTTGTAGAACCCCTCCGGGAACAGCGGGCGGATCGGGCGGTCGATGAGGCGGGAGACGAGCGTCTCCTTCTCGGTCGCGCCGCGTTCGCGCTTGAAGAAGCCGCCGGGGATGCGGCCCGCGGCGCTGAACTTCTCCTGGTAATGGACAGTGAGCGGGAAGAAGTCCTGACCTTCCTTCACGCTCTTCGCCGCGGTCACTGCGCACAGCACCACGGTCTCGCCGAGCGTCGCGACCACCGCGCCGTCGGCCTGGCGGGCAACCTTGCCCGTTTCGAGAGTCAGCGTCTTGCCGCCCCACTCGATCGATACAGTCTTCTTGTCGAACATTGGATTTCCTTCACTCCCGCTACCCGATGCAGCGGGGGCCTATGAGTCGAGCCGTGTTTGGCTCGTGGAGAAGGGCCGGATTGCCTCTCTCCTTCGTGTTCCTGCGAAAGCAGGAGCCCAGGGCCAGCAGCTTCACGCCCGTGGCTCTGGATCCCCGCTTTCGCGAGGATGACGCAATACGTAAACGGCCCGCCGAAGCGGGCCGAACGATTGCGTCACTTGCGAAGCCCGAGCTTCGCGATCAGTTCCGCGTAGCGGCCCTCGTCCTTCTTCTTGAGATAGTCGAGAAGGCTGCGGCGCTTGTTGACCAGCATGAGCAGGCCGCGGCGCGAATGGTTGTCCTTGGCGTGGCTCTTGAAGTGCTCGGTCAGGTTGTTGATGCGCTCGGTGAGGATCGCAACCTGGACTTCGGGGCTGCCGGTGTCGCCGTTCGCACGGCCATGTTCCTTGACGAGCGCATCCTTGCGCTCCTGCGTGATCGACATATTCGTTCCTTCGACATCGCGTCACAGATTGAAGCCGCGGACGACCCGGACGAGTCCGGATTGAGCCTCCACCAGCGCGACGGGCGTATCGCCCTCACACGCGAAATATTGGCCATCATCGGCGGCGATCCCGGCCAGAACCCGCCCCTGTCGGAGCAGCCCTGCCTGGTCGGGAGCGAGGGATAGAGCCGGGATGTCGTCCAGCCCCGCCCTCAGCGGCAGGAGTAGGTGTTCAAGCGCGCGGTCCTTAGCGGCATCCGCCAATTTGTCCAGCGAAATCGCGGAATCGAGCCCGAACGGGCCGGCCCTGGTCCGGCGGAGCATGGTGACGTGCCCGACGGTGCCCAACGCATGCGCGATGTCGCGGGCGAGACTGCGGATATAGGTGCCCTTCGAGACGTGCGCGGTGAGGGTGACGGAAGCGGTGTCGCTCGCCACGATATGGAGATCGTGGATCGTGACGTTCCGGCTGGCGAGCTTCACTGCCTCGCCCGCCCGGGCAAGGTCATAGGCGCGCTCGCCGTCGACCTTGAGCGCGGAGAAGGCCGGCGGGACCTGGGCGATCGGGCCGGTGAAGCGCGGCAGGACCGCTTCGATCTCGGCTCGCGAAGGGCGCAGCTCGGATCGCGCGACCTCCTTGCCCTCCGCATCGAGCGTGTCGGTCTCCACGCCGAAGCCCAGCGTGAAATCATACACCTTGTCGCTGTCGAGCATCCGCCCGGCAAGCTTGGTCGCCTCGCCGATCGCGACGGGGAGCACGCCCGAGGCGAGCGGATCGAGCGTGCCGCCGTGCCCGACCTTGAACTTGCCGTAGCCGCCCGTCCGGAGCGCGCGCTTGACCGCGCTCACTGCCTGGGTCGAGCCGAGTCCGACGGGCTTGTCGAGGATGATCCAGCCATGCATTCCGCGCCCCTAGCCGAGGCGCGCGACGATGTCAGGCGCGCTTCGGCTTCTTCGCCTTTTTGGGCGGCGGACCGCTGCGGACGATGTCGTTGATCCGGCAGCGCTCGCCCCCGGCGAGGATCGTGTCGCCGCGCTCGAGCGAGCTGCCGCCGCCAAAGGTCTTGAAGCCGACCCGGATCGCCCAGGGCAGTTCGTGGCAACGATTGAAGAAGGTCACATAAAACCAGTCGCGGCGCGAATTCTGGATGTAGACGCCCTCGCCCTGCGGGGTCGACTGGAAGGTGCGGATGCTTCCCGACGTGATGAACGGAATCGAAGAACGCTCGCCCGAATGCGGGCCCGGCGTGGGACCGAGATGCTGCGCAGAGGCGCCGGTGGCGAGCAGCAGCGCGGGGACCGCGGCAAGGATGAGCCTGGACATGATATTCTCCTCACCCCCTCCTATCCAATAACGCCTGTACGCTGCATGAAGTGCCGCCGGCACAGGGCGACATAGCGCTCGTTGCCGCCGATCTCCTTCTGCTCGCCCTGCCGCACGGCATTGCCTTCGGCATCGACGCGCAGGTTCATCGTCGCCTTGCGCCCGCATTCGCACACCGACTTGATCTCGATGAGCGCATCGGCGAGCGCGAGGAGCTCGGCCGAGCCGGGAAAGAGCCTGCCCTGGAAATCGGTGCGGAGGCCATAGCAGAGCACCGGGATGTTGGTCTCGTCGCAGACCCGTGCGAGCTGGCGGACCTGCGCCGGCGAGAGGAACTGCGCCTCGTCGACCAGCACGCAGGCGATCGGAACGGTGAGATGCTCGGCCTCGCAGACCGCATGGAGATTGGTCGATTCCTCGAACGGAAAGGCGCTGGCCTGAATGCCGAGCCGCGAATCGATCACCCCCTTGCCCCCGCGATCATGCACTCCCGCGGTGAACAGCAAGGTGCGCATCCCGCGCTCGCGATAATTGAAATCGGCCTGGAGCAGCGTGGTCGATTTGCCCGCGTTCATCGAGGCGTAGTAGAAATAGAGCTTGGCCATGAATCCCTTAGGAATGGTGGGACGCTATCGCGTCCAGCCAGGCGACCAGCGCCTGCGAAAGCGCTATGCGCATGTCGGAAAAGGAGTGATCGGTCGGCCAGATCGCCCCAGCCACCTGCGTGTTGCCGGCCGTCCGGGCGGCGGCCATGTAGTCCGCGTTGGCGTCTCCGTTGCCGCGCATCGCCCCATAGACCGCCAGCGGGCGGTTGCCAAAGGCGGAGATGCGCCGAAGGAGGTTGAACCGTTGTGCGCTGCCGATGATCTCTCGCGTCAGCGCATCTTCGCTCGTGCCGGCAAGCGGTGGCAGGTCGCCCACGACTTCGTCGTGCCAGGCGGTGCGACCCGCCTCGGTCGCGAGGCCGCGGGCTTCCTCGCCGATATTCCACGCGTCGATCAGGAACAGGCCGATCACGCCCTTGTCATCCGCCGCCGCGTCGGCCGCCATGAGTCCGCCCATGCTATGTCCGGCCACGGCGATGCGCGCGGTGTCGATCCGGTATCGGGCGGCGACCGCCGGCTCGCGCAGATAGGCGAGCGCAGTGTGCGCATCTTCGGCGGCGTTGGCGAAGGAGAAGCTGCCCGGGCTACCCCAGGAACCCCGATAGTGCAGCGTCAGGACGTTCCAGCCCGCGCGTCGCGCCGCCTGCGCGAGATCGAGATTCTGCTCGTTGCCGGGAAAACCGTGAAGCATCAGCAAGGTCGGGTGCGGCCCGCTGCCCGAGGCCAGATAGATCAGCGCGTTCATCGCACCCTGCCGCGCGGGCAATACGAACGCATCCTGGCCCGCCGGAAAGGCGGCATCCGGCGCGGGGTCGGCGATGGCCGGTGACACGGTCTGGGCGACGGCGGGGGTGACCAGGCAGAAACACATCGCGAGAAGAGAAAGACCGGTCCGCATCGAATTCCCCCTCTTCCGATACCGCAGTCACTCTATCAAGCTTGGGGTTCGTTGCCATCCAGGTCTTGCGCGACCTTCGGATCGCGCAGCAGCGCCTCGATATGGCTCCCCTCATCGAAGCTCTCGTCGGCGAGGAACTTGAGCTTCGCCGCGTATTTCATCTTCACGCGGGTAGCCACCTCGCGCTGGAGATAGGCGGTGTTGGTGCGCAGCGCCTTGAGCACCGCCTCTTCGTCACGCCCAAGCAGCGGTTTCACGAACACCGTGGCGTGCCTCAGGTCGGGCGACATGCGGACTTCGGTGATCGATACCATATGGCTCGCCAGTGTCTCGTCATGGACGTCGCCGCGCGCGAGGATCTCGCTCAGCACGTGGCGCACCTGCTCGCCGACGCGCAGGACGCGGACCGAGCGGTCTTCGTTGGTCTGGGTCTTCATTGCTCACTCCGGCGCGCCATCGCGCCCTGCATCACGCGGCCGGTGAAGGTGCCGCGGGCGACGAGATCGCCGCCTTCATCGAACAATTCGGCCTCGGTGACCGCGATCGTCTTGCCGAGGCTGACGACACGTCCCTTGCCGGTGAAACGCCCCGGGCGCGCGGGCTTGAGGCAAACGATGTGGAAGTCGATCGTCGGCGCATAGACCGCGCCTTCGCTCGCCGAGAACAATGCCGGGCCCTGCGTGTCGTCGAGCATCGCGGCGAGGAAGCCGCCCTGCACCGTCCCCGCAGGATTGAGGAAGCGATCGTCTAGCGTGAAGCCGATCTCGATCGTCTTCGTCGTGACGTCGACTGCCCGCACTTCCCAGCCGAGCAGCCGGGCGGAGGAAGGCACCGGGAAGTCGTCGAAGATCGATGGCGTTCCCAATGCCTTTCCTAAGTGCCTTACAGCGTCCGCTCGCGCATCTCGACTTCGAACGTCTCCAGATAATCCCCCGCCTTGATGTCGGTGAAGTTCTGGCTGAACGTCACGCCGCATTCCAGGCCGGCCCGGACTTCGGCCACATCGTCCTTGAAACGCCGCAGCGATGCGATCTCGCCATTGTAGATGATGACGTCGTTGCGGGTGATGCGGGCC
>JAEWCK010000371.1 GCA_023390675.1 Pseudomonadota bacterium | reverse complement strand
GTGCGGGGGTAAGAAGACTCGGGGATGCGATACCCGTTTCGGCGGCTGCCGATAGACTGGTATCATGTCCTCGAGTTCATCGTCAGCCTTCGAGGTTGTTCGCCGCGTAGGGATCCCTCAGCCCGATCCCGATCGACGCCCGCGCCTGCTCGGCCTCGGAGCTGGTGACCGGATAGGCGCAGTAATCGGCGGCGTAATAGGCGCTCGGGCGGTGGTTGCCCGACCAGCCGATCCCGCCGAAGGGCGCCGCCGAGGAGGCGCCGTTGGTCGGGCGGTTCCAGTTGACGATGCCGGCGCGGATGTTCGCCCAGAACTGGTCGTAGAGGCGCGGGTCCTGCGCGACCAGGCTGGCGGAGAGGCCGTAGCGCGTGTCGTTGGCCTCGGCGATCGCCTGCTCGAAATTGTCGACGCGATAGACCTGGAGGATCGGGCCGAACAGCTCGACATCGGGCTTCTCGGTCGCGCCGGTCATGTCGATCACGCCGGGGGTGAGGAACGGGCGGCCCTCGATCGGGCGCTCCATGTGGCGCAAGGGCCGCCCGCCCATCGTCAGCAGCGCGAGGAAGCTCTCGGTGAGCATGTCTGCCGAATCATTGTCGATCACCGGGCCCATGAAGGGCGCGGGATCGGCGTGCGGCTCGCCGATGATCAGCCGGCCGATCAGCTTGTTGATCTCCTGCGTCAGCGGATCGAACAATTTCTGGTCGACGATCAGGCGGCGCGCGGCGGTGCAGCGCTGGCCCGCGGTGGTGAAGGCCGATTGCACGACGAGGACGGCGGCCGAATAGAGATCGGGGGTGTCCCACACCACGATCGGATTGTTGCCGCCCATTTCGAGCGCGAGGATCTTCTCGGGGCGCGTCGCGAACAGGCGGTTGAGCGTGATGCCGGTGTTCGCCGAGCCGGTGAAGAGGAGCCCGTCGATATCGGGATGGCCGGCGAGCGCCTTGCCTTCGTCGGGCCCGCCGATCAGCAGCCGGACGCAGCCTTCGGGGACGCCGGCGGCATGGAAGCAATCGACGAGGAACGCGCCGCTGGCCGGGGTCTTTTCCGACGGCTTGAACACCACGGCGTTGCCCGCGAGCAGCGCGGGGACGATGTGGCCGTTGGGCAGGTGGATGGGGAAATTGTACGGCCCGAGCACCGCGAGCACGCCGTGGGGCTTGTGGCGCAGCGCGAGGCGCGTGTTCATCGGCGCGTCGATCCGGCGCTGGCCGGTGCGTTCGGAGAAAGCGGTGATCGAGATGTCGACCTTGGCGATCACGCTCTCGACTTCGGTGCGCGCTTCCCAGAGCGGCTTGCCGGTCTCGCGCGCGAGCAGATCGGTGAACTGGTCGGCCTTTTGCCGGACGACATTGGCGAAGCGGCGCAGCGCCTCGATGCGGTAGGCGAGCGGGCGCGCCGCCCATTCCGCCCAGCTGCGGCGCGCGTGCGCGACTTCGGTGTCGGCGTCCCCGGACTTCTGGCGCCAGAGGACGGCGCCGGTCGCGGGTTCGGTGGAGATGATTTCCTGTCCGGCCATTCTTGGTCTTGTTCAGGGCCCCGATGAGAGTTGGGTGCTCTTGCACGAAATCTCGGCCCTAGGCCAGTGCCTCCCCGAATCGGCGGATCGCGGCGAGCTTGGCGTGGAGGCGGGTCCAGTCGTCGGTCTCGGCGATCGGCGCCCAGATTGCCTCGACTTCGTCGATCAGCATCGCGCAGGGTTCGGGATCGGACCAATAGGGATGGTCGCGCGGCTTGCGCGGCGCATAGCCGGCGAGCGCGGCGCGCAGCTCGGTGAAGTCTTCGCCATAGCGTTCAGGGAGTTGGCCGCCGAACGCATCGAACCAGAATCGGTCGAGCGGGACGCGGCTGGCGGTGAGCGCGCGCTCGAGCGCCTGGACCAGCGCGCGATCGGAATCGGCGTCGCGCGGCTTGACGCCGAGACGCCAGAGCAGCGCCCTGGCGACTTCCTCGCGAAAGTGCGCGGGGAAGCGGTCCATCGCGGCGACCAGCGGCTCCTCTTCGGCGATCAGGCGGAGCGAGGAGGCGAGCTGCATCACGTCCCAGAAGATCGCCTCAGGCTGGCGGCCGAAGGCGTAGAGTCCGGCATGATCGAAATAGGCGGCGGTGAAGCCGGGGTCCCATGTCGGGGCGAAGCGCCACGGCCCGTAATCGAAGCTCTCGCCGGTGACGTTGATGTTGTCGCTGTTGAGCACGCCGTGGACGAACCCCGCGGCCATGAACTGACCGGCGAGACGCGCGGTGCGATCGGCGACGTGGGCGAGCAGGCGGGCGGGCGCATCGTCGCCCGGCTCCTCGCCATAATAGTGACGCAGGACATAGGCGGTGAGCTTCGCCAGCCCTTGGGTGTCCTGAAAATAGGCCAGCCGCTGGAAGGTGCCGATGCGGATATGGCCGTGGTTGAGCCGGACGAGCACGGACGAGCGGGTGGGGGAGGGCTCGTCGCCGCGGTGGAGCTCCTCGCCGGTCTCGATCAGCGAGAAGCTCCGCGAGGTCTCGACGCCCAGCGCCTCGAGCATCTCGGTCGCGAGGATCTCTCGCACCCCGCCCTTCAGAGTGAGCCGACCGTCGCCGAACCGGCTGTACGGCGTCTGCCCCGAACCCTTGGTGCCGAGGTCCATCAGCCGGCCTTGCACGTCGGTCATCTGCGCGAACAGGAAGCCGCGACCATCGCCGATCTCGGGATTGTACACGCGGAACTGGTGGCCGTGATAGCGCAGCGCCAACGGCTGCTGAAGGCCGCCCGGCAGCGGCTCGAACCGCCCGAAATGCGCGATCCATTCCTCGTCCGTGAGGCCGTCGAGGCCTATTTGTGCCGCCGCGCGGTCGTTGCGAAAGCGCAAAATCGCCTCCGGAAATCGGGCGGGACTGACGGGATCGTAGAACTCGGGGCCGAGTTCGAGGATCGCCTGTTGCGGAGCGAAGGCCATGCGGCGATATGGGGGGCGATGGGCGAGCGCCGCAACTATACCGACGGATATTGGTGGTCGCGCGATGGCTTGCGCCTGCACTACCGCGATTATGCGGGGCCGGCCGACAAGCCGCCGGTACTCTGCTTCCCCGGGTTGACGCGCAACGCGCGCGATTATGAGAGCCTTGCCGAGCGCCTCGCGGGCGAGTGGCGCGTGCTCTGCGTCGAGTTCCGCGGGCGCGGCGAGAGCGGCTACGCCAAGGACCCGATGTCCTATGTCCCGCTGACTTATTTCCAGGACGTCGAGGCGCTGCTCGCCGAGGCGAAGATCGATCGCTTCGTAGCGGTCGGCACCTCGCTCGGCGGGATCGTGACGATGCTGCTCGCCGCGACCGAGCGCGACAAGCTGGCGGGCGTGGTGCTCAACGATGTCGGCCCGGAGATCAATCCGGCGGGGCTCGAGCGGATCCGCGGCTATGTCGGCAAGGCGACCTGGTTCCCCACCTGGGTCCACGCCGCGCGCGCGCTCGCCGAGGGCAATGCCGACGTCTATCCGAACTACGACATCCAGGACTGGCTGCGCATGGCCAAGCGGCTGTACCGGGTGAACAGCTCGGGCCGGATCGTGCTCGATTACGACATGAAGATCGCCGAACCCTTTCGCGTGCCCGGCAACGAAAGCGGCCCCGACATGTGGCCGACGATCGACGCGATGCAGGGCAGCCCGCTGCTCGTGGTGCGCGGCGAGCGATCGGACATATTGAGCCCGGCAACCGCGGCGAAGATGGTCAAGCGCGTCAAGGGCGCCGAGCTGGTGACCGTGCCAGGGGTGGGACACGCGCCCACGCTCGACGAACCCGAGGCGGTCGCGGGAATCGAGCGGCTGCTGTGGAAGGTCTGATTTCGCCAATCC
>JAEWCK010000359.1 GCA_023390675.1 Pseudomonadota bacterium | reverse complement strand
GGCACGCGCCTTGTCGTCGGCATCGCGCCCCGCCATCAGCGCCGCCCCTTGCGCGAACATATTGAGCAGCAGCTGGCGGTGGTGATCCTCGGCGAGGCCGTCGCCGGGCTCGATCACCCCGACGAACTCGACCGGGACGAGCCGGGTGCCCTGATGGAGCAGCTGAAACACCGCGTGCTGCGCGTCGGTGCCGACGCCGCCCCAGGTGATCGGCGCGGTCGGCCAGTCGACCGGCTGGCCCTCGGTGGTAACGCGCTTGCCGTTCGATTCCATCTCGAGCTGCTGGAGATAGCTCGGCAGCAACCGCAGTCGCTCGTCATAGGCGAAGGTGGCGCGGGTCTCGCAGCCGCGCGCCTGGCTGTAATAAAGGTCGGCGAATGCGGCGAGAGCGGGCGCATTCTGCTCGAGCGGAGTCAGGCGGAAGTGCCGGTCCATCTCGGCAGCGCCTTCGAGCAGTTCCTCGAACGCCTCCCAGCCGAGCGCGAGCGCGGCGGGAAAGCCGATCGACGACCAGAGCGAATAGCGCCCGCCGACAGATTCGGCGAACGGCAGCACGCGCGTCTGGTCGACGCCCCATTCGACTGCCTTGTCGGGCGCGGCGGTGAGCGCGATCACCTTGCCATAGGGATCGGCGACGCCGCCCTCCTGCAGCCAGGCGAGCGCGCTCTCGGCATTGAGCATCGTCTCGGTCGTCGTGAAGGTCTTGGACGCCACTGCTACGAGCGTAGTGGCCGGATCGAAGCGCGCGGTGGCTTCCTCGAGCGCGCAGCCATCGACGTTCGAGACTACCGCGACTTCGTACTGGACCGCATCGCGGCCGAGCGCGTCGACGAGCAGGTCGGGCCCGAGCGCCGATCCGCCGATGCCGATATGGAGGATCGAGCGCACCGGGCCGAACGCGTCGGCCTCGATTGCATCGATCAGCGCGCGCATTCGCTCGTGATACGCCCGCGCGCGCGCCACGCTCTCGGGCGCACCTTCGCCGCGCTCCGCGCTGTGCTCGGCGGCGCGGCCTTCGGCGACGTTGATTGGCTCGCCCGCGAACAGGGCATCGCGCTTGCGGGCGAGGCCCATGGCATTGGCGAGCCCGGCGAAGGCGGCCACGGCCTCGCGGGTCAGGTGCGTCTTCGACCAGTCGAAATGGATGCCCGCGACATCCGCCGTCAGCAGCGCGAGGCGATCTGCGCCGCGATCGAACAGCTGCTTGAGCGTCACGCGCTCGAGCGACTTGAGCGGCGACCAGTCGGGCAAGGGCATGTTCATCTCCTTCGGTGCACGCCCCCTATCGTCCCGATCGGGACGCTGCCAGCCGGATTCATCGGCTTGACCGCAGCCCGCTCCCTCGCGCAGAGCAAGGCCCCATGGAAAACAAGCCCGCAGACGAAGCCGTTCCCGCCGGTCAGGAAGCCGTTGTCGAGAAGCCCAGGAACGAGTGGAAGGACCTCGGCGTCTTCCTCGTCAAGCTCGCGCTGATCGTCTTCGTGGTACGCAGCTTCATCTTCTCGCCCTTCTCGATCCCCAGCGAATCGATGATGCCGCGGCTGCTGATCGGCGACTATCTGTTCATCACCAAGTTCAACTACGGCTATTCGCGCCACTCGCTGCCGTGGAGCCTGCCGCTGCTGCCCAACATGCACTGGTCGGACCCGAGCCGCGGCGACGTGGTGGTGTTCAAGGCACCGGGGCACAACGGGGAAGACTGGATCAAGCGCGTGATCGGGCTGCCCGGCGACAGCATCCAGATGGTGAACGGCCAGCTGATCCTCAACGGCAAGCCAGTGCCCAAGCAGCGCGTCGGCGACATCGTCATCCCGATGACGCCTAATTTCACGCGGTGCCTGCCCAACTATCAGCGCGTCGATGCGAAGCTGGGTGCGGTGTGCCAGATGCCGCGCTTCCGCGAGACGTTGCCGAACGGCAAGCAATACGACGTGCTCGACACCCAGACGCTGTGGCAGGACAATACGCCGGTCTACCACGTGCCCGCCGGCCATGTGTTCCTGATGGGCGACAATCGCGACAATTCGACCGACAGCCGCTTCGAGCAGCCGCCCGAGGGCGACGGCATCGCCTTCGTTCCGATGGAGAATCTCGAGGGCAAGGCAGTCGTCAGCTTCTGGTCGACCGACGGCAGCGCCAACTGGTTCCTGCCTTGGACGTGGTTCACCGCGGCGCGCTGGGGCCGGATCGGGGAAGGCTTTTGACGTCCTCCGATCTGGGGGGATGGATCGAGCGGACTTTCGGAAGCGCGCCCCGCGAGCTGGCGCGCTATGAGCGGGCGCTGACGCATGGCAGCCAGGCCGCGGCCAATTACGAACGGCTCGAATTCCTCGGCGACCGCGTGCTCGGGCTCGTCGTCGCCGAATGGCTGTTCGAGCGTTTCGCCGACGAGGCCGAGGGCGCGCTCTCGCGGAGGTTGAACGCGCTGGTGACCGGGCAGGTCTGCGCCGACGTCGCGCGCGAGCTGGGCGTCGCGCCGCACCTGAAGCTCGGCAAGCAGGCGCGCGAGGACGGCGCGGCGGACAGCGACAATGTGCTGGGCGACGCGATGGAGGCGCTGATCGGCGCCTTCTATCTCGAGCACGGGCTCGAGGCTGCGCGCGCTTTCGTGCGGCGCGCCTGGGCCGCGAAGATCGACGCGCACGCGCAGGCGCCCCGGCATCCCAAATCGGCGCTTCAGGAATGGGCCGCCGCGAGCAACCGCCGCGCACCCGAATATGAAGTCACCGATCGCTCGGGGCCCAACCATGCGCCGCGCTTCACCGTGAAGGTCTCGATCGGCAAGCTCGAAGCAAGCGGCGAGGGGACGAGCAAGCAGGAAGCCGAGACCGCGGCGGCGGCGGCCCTGCTCGAAAAGGTCGCCGGATGAGCCAGCGCTGCGGCCTCATCGCAATCGTCGGCGCGCCCAATGCGGGCAAGTCGACGCTGGTCAATGCGCTGGTCGGCCAGAAGGTCGCGATCGTCAGCCCCAAGGCGCAGACCACGCGCGCCCGGCTGATGGGAATCGCGATCCAGGGCGAGGCGCAGCTGCTGCTGGTCGACACGCCGGGCATCTTCACCCCCGAGCGCCGGCTCGACCGCGCGATGGTCGCCGCCGCCTGGGAAGGCGCCGAGGGCGCTGATCTGATCGCGCTGGTGGTCGACGGCAAGGGCGGGGTCGGCCCCAAGGTGCAGGCGATCCTCGAGAGCCTGGCCGGGCGGCGCGAAAAGAAGATCCTGATCCTCAACAAGGTCGACGTGGCCGACAAGCCGAAGCTGCTCGGCCATGCCGCGAAGCTCAATGAGGCGCTGGCATTCGACGAGACCTTCTTCGTCTCGGCGCAGACCGGCGACGGCGTCCCCGAGCTGAAGGCCGCGCTCGCCGCGGCGATGCCCGAAGGACCGTGGCACTTCCCCGAGGACCAGGTCAGCGACGCGAGCGAGCGGATGCTCGCCGCCGAAGTGACTCGCGAGCAGCTCTATCTCCAGCTGCACGCCGAGCTGCCTTATGCGAGCGCGGTCGATACCGAGAAATATGTCGAGCGCGAGGACGGATCGGTCGAGATCCACCAGCAGATCCTCGTCGCGCGCGACACCCAGCGCGCGATCGTGCTCGGCAAGGGCGGCAGCCGCATCAAGGAGATCGGCGCGAAGGCGCGCGGCGAGCTGAGCCGTCTCATGGGAGTCCCCGTCCACCTCTATCTTCACGTGAAAGTAAGGCCCGAATGGCAGGAAGACCGTTCGCTTTACCGTGAGATGGGGTTGGACTGGGTCGAATGAGCGAATCGCTTAAGGCTGCAATCGTACAGGAAGCCCCGGTTCCCTTCGCG
>JAEWCK010000347.1 GCA_023390675.1 Pseudomonadota bacterium | reverse complement strand
GGTGATCAGCGAGGAAGAGGCGCAGCGGCTTGCCGAGGAGAGCGGCCCGTTCGGCGGACTGGCGGCGCTCAAGAACAAGCTGGGCGAGGACTGACGCGCAGATTGGGCCTCGCGACCTTGCGCCCGTCGCATTAGCGCAGCAATACCTGCGCAATCGGGAGAGGGGCGCATGACCGGGGCGGCACGGCAGGTTGGAGCGGGCGCCGCGCTGGTCGCGATCCTGTTTTTCTCGCAGGAGGTCCGCGATCTGGCCACGATGGCGGGGATCCCCATCCGCGGCCTGCCGATTCCCTATGGCGGCTCGATCCTCGACAATCTGCTCGCAGTGGCGGTCGTCATCCTCGGCGCGTTGCTGCTCGGCGGGCGCGGTTCCAACCCGGCAACGCGGCTGGGGCTAGGCTTCAACGGATGGCGCGGTCCCGCGCTTGTCGCCGTCGGCACGCTGCCGGCCTGGATCGGCCTCGCGTTGCAGAACCCCGTCTCGCACGAGTGGAGCTGGCTCGACTTGCTGATGCTCGCCTTGCTCTTCCCGCTTGCGGAGGAGATCGCGTTCCGCGGCTTCGGCTTCCTCTTCGCCCGGCACACGCTCGGCTGGCGGCTGAGCCTGGCGATCGGCGTGCAGGCGCTGATGTTCGGCTTCGTGCATTGGTACGGGCTTCGCGACGCCGGCGAGATCGCCGTGCAGATTTTCTGGATCACGGCGATCGGCGCCGTGGTGATGGCGCTGCTCGACCGGATGGACGGCTACACGATCTGGAGCGGCTTCGTGCTCCACGTGTCGCTCAACGCCGCATGGAATGTCTTCAAGGTGCCCGACACTGCGATATTCGGCTGGACCGGCAACGCGTTGCGCTTTGCGAGCGCGGGACTGGCGGTGCTGCTGGTCTGGAAGTTCGGAAAGCCGCCGCGCCCGGCGGAATCCGCCTAGCGCTCCGTGCCGATCCCCCGCGCCAGCAGCGATGCGACCGTGTCGGCGATCGCCTCGGGATCCACATCCTCGTCCCACACGCTATAGCGGAGGCCGAGGAACACGTTCATCCCCATGATTGCCCAGGCGTGAACCTCGCCGACATCGTCGCGGACTTCGCCGCGCTCGGCGGCGGCCTTGAGGCGCCGGGCGATGCGATCGGCGGTGGTCGCATAATGCATGCGGAAGCTCTCGGGATCGACGAACTCGGCCTCGTCGATGATCCGGTAGATCTCCTTGTGCGAGCGCGCGAACCTGATGAACGCGAGTAACGCCGCACGCTCGGCGGCGATCTGCCCCGGCGCATCCTTGAGCACGGGCGCGACATGCTCGCGCACCTGCTCGCTCATATCGCGCACCAGCGCGCGGAACACGTCGTCCTTCGAATCGAAATAGGTGTAGAAGCTGCCGAGCGCGACGCCCGCGCGGCGCGTGATCCCGCTGATCGATCCTTCGTGGAAGCCCTTCTCGCCGAACTCCTCGGCCGCCGCGTCGAGAATCGCACGCAGCGTCCGCCGGCCGCGCGCGGTACGCGGCTCCTTTCCGGCGCTCGCCGATTCGCCGACGCTCGGCGGAGGCGCGGCGCCCGCCTCGTCTCCGGTCAGCGCCGGTGCTGTGGCGCTCATGCCACGCTCCTTCGCCATTCGTCGCTCTCCCCCAAATATCCGAAGTTGAAACCCGGTTCATGTTTCAGTATAGCGTCCGGCGACCGCTTACAACCCGCCTTAGAGAACGGGTTCGCCACTTGGGGAGGAAGACCGAATGTCACGCCTGATGTCTGCTCGCTCGATTCTGTTCGCCGGCGCCGGTTTCGCCGCGCTCGCCGCCTTCCCTGCCGCCGCGCAGGACACCATCGCCGTAGCGTCGAGCCAGGCGGCTCCCGCCGAGGACGATACGTCGGTTTACGACAATGGCGAAATCGTCGTCACGGCGCGCCGCCGCGAGGAGAGCCTGCTCAACGTGCCGATCGCCGTCACGGCGCTGTCGGGCGAGAAGCTCGAGGCGCAGGGCGCGATCGACATCACCGACGTCGCCCAATCGGCGCCCAACGTGACGCTCGAAGTCTCGCGCGGCACCAATTCGACACTCTCGGCCTTCATCCGCGGCGTCGGCCAGCAGGATCCGGTCGCCGGGTTCGAAGCGGGCGTCGGCATCTATCTCGACGACGTCTATCTCAATCGTCCGCAGGCCGCGGTGCTCGATATCTACGACGTCGAGCGGATCGAAGTGCTGCGCGGGCCGCAGGGCACGCTCTATGGCCGCAACACGATCGGCGGCGCGGTCAAGTACGTGACCAGGCGCCTCTCCGACACGCCCGAATTCAAGCTGCGCGGCAGCTATGGCAGCTACAACCAGGCCGATCTCGTCGTGAGCGGATCGCTGCCGGTGATGGACGGCATCCGCATCGGCGGCGCAGTCGCGCGGCTGACCCGCGACGGTTTCGGCGAGAATACGACGACCGGCGACGAGAATTACAACAAGAACATCTGGGCGGCGCGCGGAACTTTCGAATTCGAGCCGAGCAGCGACGTCTTCATTCGCCTCTCGGGCGACTACACCCACGACAAGAGCAATCCGCGCGGCGGCCACCGTCTGATCCCGGGGATCGCCACCGGCGCGCCGGTGCTCGCCGACGTCTACGATTCGCAGGGCGGCCTCAACGATCCCGACCAGGACGTCGAATCCTGGGGATTCACTGCCTTTGCCGAATTGAAGCCCAGCGACTGGCTGACCGTGCGCAGCATCAGCGGCTATCGCAGCGACGACAGCGGCACGCCGATCGACTTCGATGCGCTTCCCGCGGTCCAGGTCGACGTGCCGGCCTTCTACAACAACCGCCAGTTCAGCCAGGAAGTCCAGGCGCTCGCCGATATTGGCGGGTTCCACGGGCTGCTCGGCGTCTATTATCTCGACGCGACCGCGCGCACCGTGTTCGACGTGCGCCTGCCCGGCGGCGTGACGGCGCTCACTGCGGGCCGCGTGCTCACCGACACCACTGCGGTGTTCGCCGACCTGACCTACGATATCACGCCGATGTTCAGCGTCTCGGCGGGCGGTCGCTATACCTGGGACCAGCGCCAATCGGTGGTGGTGCGCAACACCTATCTGGGCGGCGGTTCGCCGTATTTCAGCGGCGCGGGCGTGTTCTTCGCGCAGACCTCGAACTTCCGCGGGGCGGGCGATTTCGCCAAGTTCACGCCGCGCGCCTCGGTGAGCTTCAAGCCGAGCGCGGATCACACGCTCTATGCAAGCTGGTCGAAGGGCTTCAAGGGCGGCGGCTTCGATCCGCGCGGCCAGACCTCGGCGTGCCGTACCCCGGCGGGCGGCGCCTGCTCGACGCAGCAGGTCTACGACTTCATGTCGTTCGATCCCGAGGAAGTGACTGCCTATGAGGTGGGCTACAAGGCCTCGCTATTCGACCGGCGCTTGAGCCTCGCGCTCGCCGCGTTCGATTCGGAATATACCGACGTCCAGGTTCCGGGCTCGGTCGGCACCACCGTGGGCGGCGTCCAGACCTTCATCGGCATCACCACCAATGCCGGCAAGGCGCGGATCAAGGGCGTCGAGTTCGAAGGCAACGCCGTGCTGGCCAAGGACCTGGGCGGCGCCGGCGGCGCGCTCAACCTTCAGTGGAACGTCGGGTACATGGACGCCAAGTATCTGAGCTTCATCGACAGCCGCGGCATCGACGTGGCCAACCGGCGCAAGATCCAGAACACCCCCGATTGGACCGCGAGCGGAACGATCGGCTATTCGGTGCCGATCGGCGACGGCTCGCTCTCGATCAGCGGCACCGCCTCGTATCGCGGCGCCTCGCAGCAATTCGAGCTGCGCACCCCGATGCTCGACCAGCCTAGCTACACGCTGATCGACGCCAATCTGGTGTGGGACCTCAACGACCATTTGTCGCTGGGCGTCCACGGCCGCAACCTGACCAACAAGAAGTACATCGTCTCGGGCTACAACTTCCTCGCGCAGAACCCCGACACCGGCGACTTCCTCAAGACCGCGGGCGGGGCATATATCCCCACGCTCGGCACCGAGGGCGTGCTGACCGCTTATTACGGCAATCCGCGCCAGGTCTTCGTCACCGGCACGCTCAAATTCTGAGGCTCCTCGCAGTTCCCACTCCTATGGCCGGGCGTCGCGTGACGTCCGGCCTTTTCCTTGCCAGAGGGCGCGCATGACCGACCGGACCTCCGCCACCACCCCGCGCGCCCTCGTGCTGGCGATGCTGCTCCTCGTCTACATCTTCAATTTCCTCGACCGGCAGATACTCTCGATCCTCGCCCAGCCGGTGAAGGCGGCGCTCCAGCTCGACGACAGCCAATTGGGCATGCTCGGCGGCCTTGCCTTCGCCGCGCTCTATTCGACGCTCGCCATCCCCTTGGCCCTCCTCGCCGACCGGACGAGCCGGAGCTGGGTGATCGCCGCCTCGCTCGGGGTGTGGAGCGCGTTCACGGCCTTGTGCGGCCTGGCGCAGAATTTCAGCCAGATGTTCTTGTTCCGCCTCGGCGTCGGCGTCGGCGAGGCGGGCGGGGTCGCGCCCAGCTATGCGCTGATCGGCGACGCCTGGCCGCGCGAGAAGCGCGCGCGGGCGTTGTCGATCTATTCGCTCGGCATCCCTTTGGGCTCGGCGGGCGGCGCACTGCTCGGCGGCTATATCGCGCAAAATGTCGAGTGGCGGACCGCCTTCCTCGTCGTCGGGCTGCTCGGGCTGGTCATCGCGATCCCGTTCAAGCTCATCGTCCGCGATCCGCCGCGCGCGGCGGAGACCACGCAGGCGCCGCTCTGGACGGTGTTCGGGATCCTCGCCGCCAAGCCGAGCTTCTGGCTGCTCGCCTTCGGTGCCGCGGCGGGATCGATGTGCGGATACGGCGTCGCCTTCTGGCTCCCGAGCATGATCATGCGCAGCTTCGGCCTGAACCTCGCCGAGACCGGCCAGTTCTTCGGCGCGCTGCTGCTGACCGGGGGCGTCGCGGGCATCCTGCTCGGCGGCTGGCTCGGCGATCGGCTCGGCAACCGCAACCGCAAATGGTACGCGCTCGCCCCCGCGCTGAGCTACGTCGCCGGCACGCCCTTGTTCATCGCCGGCGTGCTCTCGGGAAGCTGGCAGGCGGCCTTCGCCTTGTTCCTGCTCCCGCAGGCGCTCGTCTATGTCTGGCTTGGCCCCGTCCTCGCCGCGGTCCAGCACCTCGTCCCCGCGCACATGCGCGCCACTGCCTCGGCAAGCTTCCTGCTGATCAACAACCTGATCGGCCTCGGCCTCGGCAGCTGGGCGATCGGCGCGCTGTCGAAGCACCTGACGCCCACTTATGGTGCCGCCGACGCGCTCCGCTACGCGATCGCCGCCGGGCTGTGCCTCTATCTCGTCGCCGGCGCGCTGATGGCGCTGGCGAGCCGGCGACTTGCCAAGGACTGGGTCGACTAGCGCTCGCGCGTCGCGGCGAACTTCACCTTCGAATAGCGGTCGGCGATGTATCCTACCTCCCACGCCGACTTCGCCAGGAACACGGGATTGCCGTCGCGGTCCCTGGCCATCGCGCCGCGGTTGAGCGACATGAACTCGGCGAGGTCCTTTGGGTCCTCGGCCGAGACCCAGCGCGCGGTCTCGAACGGAGCCGGCTCGAGCCCCGCCGCGACCTTGTATTCGGCCTCGAGCCGCGAAAGCAGCACGTCCAATTGCAGCTGCCCGACCACGCCGATGATCCAGTTCGAGCCGATGTCGGGATAGAAGACCTGCGTCACCCCTTCCTCGGCCATGTCGTCCAATGCCTTGCGCAGCTGCTTGGTCTTGGTCGGGTCCTTGAGCGCGACGCGACGCAGGATCTCGGGCGCGAAATTGGGCAGGCCGGTGAAACGCACATCGGCCTTTTCGGAGAGCGTGTCGCCGACGCGCAGCACGCCGTGATTCGGGATGCCGATGATGTCGCCGGGATAGGCCTCATCAGCCAGCTCGCGCTCGCGCGCGAAGAACAGAATCGGCGAATGGATCGCGATCGGCTTGCCGTGACCGGTGGGCGTCAGCTTCATCCCGCGCTTGAAGGTCCCCGAGCACAGCCGCATGAACGCGATGCGGTCGCGGTGGTTGGGGTCCATGTTCGCCTGGACCTTGAACACGAAGCCGGTGACTTGCGGCTCGGTCGGCTCGACCGGGGCGGGCTCGGCGGGCTGCGCGCGCGGCGGCGGCGCGAAGCTCGCCAGCGCCTCGATCAGCGAATCGACGCCAAATTCCTTGAGCGCCGATCCGAAATAGACCGGAGTCAGGTCGCCGTGGCGATAGGCAGTGGCGTCGAATTCGGGGTATCCGACGCCGGCCAGCTCGACATCCTCGCGCAGCTTCGCGAGATGCTCTGCCGAAAGGATCGCATCGAGCTGCGGATCTTCGAGCCCGGAGGTCTGCACCACCTTGCCTCTGAACTCGCGGCTGTCGCCTTCGGGGAGCAGCAGCCGGTTGGTCGCGAGGTCGTAGATTCCCTCGAACGTGCCGCCCATGCCCACCGGCCACGTCATGGGCGTCACATCGAGCGCGAGCAATTCGGCGATCTCGTCGAGGATCGCAAACACTTCGCGCCCCTCGCGGTCGACCTTGTTGACGAAGGTGATGATCGGCACGTTCCTGAGGCGGCAGACCTCGAACAATTTGCGCGTCTGGCTCTCGATGCCCTTGGCGACGTCGATCACCATCACCGCCGAATCGACTGCGGTCAGCGTGCGATAGGTGTCCTCGCTGAAATCCTCGTGTCCCGGCGTGTCGAGCAGGTTGAAGGTCACGCCCTCCCGCTCGAAAGTCATCACGCTCGACGTCACCGAGATGCCGCGCTGCTGCTCGATCTTCATCCAGTCGGAGCGCGCTCGCCGCGCCGCGCCGCGCGCCTTCACTTCGCCGGCAAGGTGGATCGCGCCGCCGAACAGCAGCAGCTTCTCGGTGAGCGTCGTCTTGCCCGCGTCGGGATGCGAGATGATCGCGAAGGTACGCCGGTCGTTGGTGTGGGCGGAAGGCATCGCGGCCCTCTAGCGGGTCAATCCCGCAACGTCACCTGCATGCTGAAGGTCCGCGACTGGCCGGGCGCGAAGCGCATCATGCCCGGCTTGTCCCAGATTTCCCCGTCGAAGCCCCAAGGATCGGCCGTCCCGTGCCACGGCTCGATGCACACGAAGCGCGCGCCGGGCATCGTCCAGATGCCGAGCGCGGGCGTGTCGGGGAAATCCACGGCGAGCTGCGGGCCGCCATCGGCGCCGTAGCGGACCGACTGGCTGTGCACCGGGTCCCAGACCAGCGCATCTCGCGCGAACAGTTCGTCCGTGAGATGCAGCACGCGACCGTTCTCAAGCGGGCTCGGCCAGGCATCCTCGGCGATCCAGCCGCCCTTGATCAGCGCTGCGAGCTTGCCGGACTCGACGCGCTCGAAGACGATGCGATGCGCCGTCTTGTCCGCGCCGTAGGGCAGCGGCCAGGCGAAGGCCGGATGGAACCCGAAACTCGCCGGCATGTCGCGCTCGCCGGTGTTGGCGACGGTGATCTCCATCGCCAGCGTCGCGCCCGAAAGCGCGAACGCCGCATCGAGCGCAAAGGCGAAGGGATAGACCGCGCGCGTCTCCTCGTTGTCGGTCAGCCGGAATACCGCGCGGTTCGCGGTCTGCTCGACCAGTTCGAACGCCTGCCGCCGCGCGAAGCCGTGCTGCGGCAGCGCGTATTCCTTGCCGTCCAGCCGGTATCTGTCGCCCATCAGCCGCCCGACGATCGGAAACAGCAAGGGCGCGCGCCCGGTCCAGAACGCGGGATCGGCATCGGTCATCAGCTCGCCGCGCCCGGGCTCGCGGAGCGACGAAAGCTCGGCGCCGAAGGGATTGATCGCCGCCGTCAGACGATCGGAAGCGATCTCGATCATTGCTCGCGATGCACTGCGAAGGGCTGCCAGCTCTGGTTGACCGGCATCAGCTCGATCGCGTTGATGTTGAGGTGCGGCGGCAGCGTCGCGATCCACAGGATCGTCTCGGCAATGTCCTCTCCGGTCATTGGCGTCACGCCGCCATAGAGCTTGTCCGAGACTTCCTGGCTGCCCGTGCGCACGAGCGTGAACTCGGTTTCGACCATCCCCGGCTCGACCGACGTCACGCGCACGCCGGTGCCGTGCAGGTCGGCGCGCAGATCGAGGCTCAGCTGGCGGACGAACGCCTTGGTCGCCGCGTAGACGTTGCCGCCCGGATACGGATACGTCGCGGCTACCGAAGACAGGTTGATGATCGCGCCCTTGCGCTCGACCAGCATCGGCAGCAGCTTATGGGTGATCGAGACCAAGGCGGTCACATTGGTGTCGATCATCGTCTTCCAGTTGGAGAGCGACGCCTTGTTGGCGGGCTCGAGCCCCAGCGCGAGCCCGGCGTTGTTGACCAAGAGGTCGATCTCGCGAAAACCCTCGGGCAGCGAGCCCAGAGCGGCGTCGCGCGCCGCCTCGTCGCGGATGTCGAAGGCGAGCGTCACGACATTGTCGCGCTTCAACCCATCAAGCCGCTCCGCGCGCCGCCCGGTCGCAACGACGTTCCACCCCGCATCGGCGAAGGCATGCACGCAGGCCTCGCCGATCCCCGCGGTGGCGCCGGTGATGAGTGCGGTGGGCATGCAATTCTCCTTGTTCAACCATCCTCCCGGCGAAAGCCGGGACCCAGAGCCAAGAGGGTCATCGCCTGCGACTCTGGGCCCCGGCTTTCGCCGGGGTGACGATCGGGTTCAACTCCTCAGCACCGCTCCGAGCT
>JAEWCK010000346.1 GCA_023390675.1 Pseudomonadota bacterium | reverse complement strand
CGAAGGCGGCGACCGTGGCGATCGTGGTCCGCGTGGCGACCGTGGCGGCGACCGCGGCCCGCGCCGCGAGCGCCCCGAGCCCAGGGACGAAGGCGGCGAGGACATCGGCCTGCCGGCGTTCCTGACCGGCGGGGACGATTGATCCCTTCGGCTAGCGTCTAGCCGAAGCTAGTGAGGAAGAGGCTCCCGGGCGACCGGGGGCCTTTTTCTTTTAGGGCTGGTTTTGGGCTGCAAGCCGAATGGCCGCTTCTCGCCATACCGCCTTGAAGCCGACGGTCGCCTGGGCGGCTATGCGCGGCAGCGCACGCTGGCCGAGATGGCGCCGGGCATCCTGCGCAAGGTGGAGATGATCAAGGCGACGGCGCGTGCAGGAGGAACTCGCGCTTGGGCGAGGCGGCGCGGGGAGCCGGACAGGGACG
Organism: Pseudomonadota bacterium; assembly: GCA_023390675.1. Lineage (GTDB taxonomy): Bacteria > Pseudomonadota > Alphaproteobacteria > Sphingomonadales > Sphingomonadaceae > Sphingomonas. Next base: position 3,751 of record JAEWCK010000346.1, on the reverse strand, counting down.
CGTGAAGCCAGGCTATGCGCCGGCCACGCTTTTCCATTGCGCAATTAGCCGCTTATCGGTGAAGATACCGATTGCAGCATCTGCTTCCGGTCGGCGTCTAAGGGCCGCGGCGCCGGCGGGGGGCTGCAACCAGGGGCTGGGGAATGCAGAAGGTCCGCGACGAGGAGCCGCTCCGCTGGCTCGAGCGCCTGCCGGTGGCGGGCGACCGGCCGTGGGTGCAGCTCGTCGCGACGCTGGCGATCTGCGGCGCGGCGCTGCTGCTGCGGCTGGTGCTGGGGCCGTTCCTGCCGCCGGGGCTGCCCTTCGCGACCTTCTTCCCCGCGGTGATCATCACTGCCTTCCTGTTCGGCGCGCGCGCGGGGGCGCTTGCGGCGATCCTGGGCGGGCTGCTCGGCTGGGTGTTCTTCATCAAGGATCCGCTGAGCGTCGCGCCGCTGCCGGGGACGGCGCCGTCGATCCTGCTCTATGTCTTCGCCGACGCGCTGATCCTCGTGCTGTTCCACTGGATGCAGGAGGCGACCGGGAGCCTCGTGCGCGAGCGCGAGCGGAACGAGCGGCTGGCGGAGACGCGCGCCTTGCTGTTCCACGAGCTCCAGCACCGCGTCTCGAACAATTTGCAGGTGGCGGCGGGGCTGCTCGCGCTCCAGAAGCGGCACATTGCCGACGAGGCCGCGCAGGCCGCGCTCGACGAGGCGGCGCGGCGGATCGGCGTGATCGGGCGGATCAGCCGCCAGCTCTATCGCCCCAATGGCGAGGCGCAGGCGATGCGCGAGCTGCTGGGGCCGCTGTGCGCCGACGTGATCGACGCGGGGGGCAAGCAGGTCGAGCTTGCGATCGAGGACGACGGGCTGAAGCTCGGGGCCGATGCGGCGGTGCCGGTGGCGCTGATCGTCGCCGAGGCCGTGGCGAACGCGACCGAGCACGGCTTCGCCGATCGCGACAAGGGGGCGATCGCGGTGCGCTGCATGAGCGGGACCGAGGGCTTCGTGATCGAGATTGTCGACGACGGGCGCGGGCTGCGGCCGGGCTTCGACCTCGAGGAGCATGCGAGCCTGGGGCTGCACATCGCCGCGACGCTCGCGCACCAGCTCGGCGCCAGCTTCGAGTTGACCGGCGGGCCCTCGGGCGGCGCAGTGGCGCGGCTGACGCGCGCGGGCTAGGGCCGGTAGCGAAGCGCCTCGACGATCGCGGCGAAGGCGGGGGTGGGCTGGCGGCGGCTGGGATAATAAAGATGGTAACCCGAGAAGGGCGGGGACCAGTCGGCGAGCACCGCCTCGAGCGCGCCGCTCGCGAGGTCGTCGGCGACGAGGCTCTCCATGAGGTAGCCGATGCCGAAGCCGCCCAGCGCGGCGTCGCGGACCTGGAAGATCGTGTTGAAGGTGAGCTGCCCGTCGACGCGCACGCGCTGCGCGCGGCCGGCGCGCTCGAACTCCCAGGCATAGAGCCCGCCATAAGTGGGGAGGCGCAAATTGATGCAATTGTGCGCGGTGAGCTCCTGCGGGGTCTGCGGCCGGCCGGCGCGGGCGAAATAATCGGGCGCGGCGACCGCGAGCATCCGCATCGGCGGGCTGACGGGGACGGCGATCATGTCGCGGTCGATGATGTCGCCGAGGCGCACGCCCGCGTCGAACCTGCCCGCGACGATGTCGGTGAGGCGATAGTCTGCCTCGATCTCGAGCTTGATGTCGGGATGCGCGGCGAGCACGCCGCGCAGCCGCGGCCACAGCACGGTGCGCAGCGAGAATTCGTCGGCGGTGATGCGGACGGTGCCGGCGGGGCGCTCGCGCAGGTCGTTGAGCGCCGTCACATGCGTCGCGATCTCGTCGAGATGGAAGCCGACCGAGCGGAGCAGGCGCTCGCCGGCCTCGGTGGGCGTGACGCTGCGCGTGGTGCGATTGAGCAGGCGGACGCCCAATCGCTCCTCGAGGCCGCGCATGCCGTGGCTGAGCGCCGACGGGGTGACGCCGAGCAAGGCGGCGGCACGGGTGAAGCTGCGCTCGCGCGCCACCGCGACGAAGGCGGAGAGGTCGGACAGGTCCTGGCGGTTCATTGCTGAGCTATGCTCACAACTGCTTTCAGATTGCAGCCCCTAATTGCGCGGCGGCGGTGCACTATCTTCGCTGCACCGGCCCCCTTTAGTCCCAAGGAAATCACGATGCAGAAGCGCACACTCGGCACCAGCGGGCCCGAAGTCTCGGCCATCGGCTATGGCTGCATGGGGCTCGACTTCGCCTATGGCACCAGGCTCGACAAGGCGGACGCCGTCGCGCTGCTGCGCGCCGCGGTCGAGCGCGGAGTGACCTTCTTCGACACCGCCGAAGTCTATGGACCCTATACCAACGAGGAACTGGTCGGCGAGGCGCTGCGGCCCGTGCGCGATCAGGTGGTGATCGCGACCAAGTTCGGGTTCAATCTGGTCAACGGCGTGCAGCAGGGGCTGAACAGCCGGCCCGAGCATATCCGCGAAGTCGCCGAGGCGTCGTTGAAGCGGCTGGGCGTCGAGCAGATCGACTTGCTCTACCAGCACCGCGTCGATCCCGAGGTGCCGATCGAGGACGTCGCCGGCACGGTCCGGGAGCTGATTGCCGAGGGCAAGGTCAAGCATTTCGGGCTGTCCGAGCCGGGCGCCGAGACGGTCCGCCGCGCGCATGCGGTCCAGCCCGTCGCGGCGATCCAGAACGAATATTCGCTGTGGACGCGCGCGCCCGAGAGCAATGGCATCTTCGCGGTTTGCGAGGAGCTCGGCATCGGGCTCGTCCCCTACAGCCCGCTCGGCCGCGGCTTCCTGACCGGCGCGATGAACCGCGAGACCGCGTTCGGCGAAGGCGATTTCCGCAGCAAGCTGCCGCGCTTCACGCCCGAAGCCATGGAGAAGAACCAGGCGCTGGTCGACCTGCTTCAGCGGATCGCGGCGGACAAGCGGGCGACCCCGGCGCAAGTCGCGCTCGGCTGGATCCTGGCGCAGCGGCCATGGATCGTGCCGATCCCGGGCACCACCAGGCTCCACCGGCTCGAGGAGAATCTCGGCGCCGCGGCGCTGACGCTCGACGCCGCCGACCTCGACCATATCGCCGCAGCGCTCGCCGGGATCGACGTGGAGGGCGAGCGCTATCCCGCGCAATTGCTCGCCACCGTCGGGCGCTGATCCACAGAAACCGCCATCCCCTCCCAGACAGGAAACCAGCCATGACCAGCCAAGCCAGGGCCTATGCCGCGCAATCGGCGACCACGCCGCTCGCGCCCTTCTCGTTCGAGCGCCGCGATCCGCTTCCCGACGATGTCGCGATCGACATCCTCTTCTGCGGCGTCTGCCATTCGGACCTCCACACCGCGCGCAGCGAATGGGGCGGGACGCTGTATCCGTGCGTGCCGGGGCACGAGATCGTCGGGCGGGTGACCGCGGTGGGGAGCGAAGTCACGAAATTCGCCGTAGGCGATGTCGTCGGCGTCGGCTGCATGGTCGACAGCTGCGGACACTGCCCCTCGTGCAACGCGGGCGAAGAGCAATATTGCGAGGGCAGTGGGTTCGTCGGCACCTATAATGGCGACGACGCGATCCTCGGCGGGCATACGTTCGGCGGCTATTCGGACCATATCGTCGTCAAGGAAAGCTTCGTGCTCAAGGTCGGGCACGACGAGGCCGACCTCGCCGCGGTCGCGCCTTTGCTCTGCGCGGGGATCACCACCTATTCGCCGCTCAAGCATTGGGGCGCAGGCCCGGGCAAGAAGGTCGGCGTCGTCGGGATCGGCG
>JAEWCK010000301.1 GCA_023390675.1 Pseudomonadota bacterium | reverse complement strand
CCCCTCCCCCTGGCGGGGGAGGATCGGAGCCCAGGGGCGGGCCCCAATCAGATTAGCTGCCCTGGGGTAAAGCCGCTTAAGCCCTCCCCCTTGATGGGGGAGGGTTGGGTGGGGGTGAGCTATCCTCCGGGCGACGCATCCAGAGGATAGCTCACCCTCACCTTCCCACTGCCTTCGGCAGCTGGCCCCTCCCTCTCCCATCAAGGGAGAGGGGTTTTAAGCATCGTACCGAGATTAAGACGTTTCCGTTGAAACCTAATTGAGTACGGACCCTAGGCCACCGCCTCGCGCGCCCAGGTTGCGGGCGGCGTGCCGAACTCGCGCTTGAAGGCGCGGCTGAACGCGGCCTCCGAATTGAACCCCACCGAATAGGCGACGCTCGCCGCGTTCTGCCGATCGTCGCGAAGCATCTCGGCGGCGACGCGCATCCGCCAGCGCGCGCAATATTGCATCGGGGAGTCGCCGATCAGCGCGCGGAAACGCTCGGCGAGCACGGTCTTGGAGACCCCGGCCTCGCGCGCGAGCGCCTCGAGCGTCCAGTTCTCGGCATAGCGGCCATGGATGCGGATCAGCGCCCGGCCCACCGCGGGATCGCGCAATCCGGCGAGCCAGCCGCGCGCATCCATGTCGAGCGAGGCGACGTAGCGCCGCACCGCCTCGGCGAAGAGCACTTCGGCGAGCTTGCCGACCATTTCGGGCGAATGCGTCGCGACTTCCTGCGCCGCGAAATCGAGCGAGCGCGCGAGCCGCTCGCCGCGCACCGCGTCGGGGCCGATCACCAGCGCCGCGGGCAGGCTCTCCAGCAGCAGGTTGTCGGTCGTGTTGGTGCCGAGATAGCCGCAATAGAGCAGGGTCGCCTCTCCCCCGCCGCCGCCGCGCAGCCGCAGGATCCCGTCCGCGTCGATATGCGCGAGCATCTCGCGCGCGTTGATCGGCCGCGGCCAGGGGCGGGCGCCGCCATGGAGCAGATGGGGAATGTTCTGCGGGATCAGCACGATCTCGCCCTGCGCCACTTCCACGATCGTATCGCCGACGACGCACGTCATCGCGCCTTCGCGGACATAGTGATACGCGATCAGCTGCCGCGGCACCGGGAAGAACTGCGCGCAATCCTCCGGCCCGATATGCGACGCGACCGACCAGGGCGCGCTGAACACCGATTCCACGAACACCCCGCCCGACAGGCGCAGCGCCGCGAGCATCTCCTCCAGAACGTCCACCCGCCTCCCTTCCGGTCGGTCGATCAATGCTTCCGTCCGCCGGGACATATTCGCTGGCCTGCAGCTGTCCTACTTCACAGGTGTCGCAACGCCATAACAACGGTGAATATATGCCGAGGCAAAGACCAAAGGAATGAAACGGCCGGGCTGCGAGGCGCGGTCGGGCGCAAGACAAGAAGGATGAACATGTAATGCGTGACATCTACCCGAAATCGCGGACCATGGCGGCGTCTTTTCTGACGGCTTTCATGGGCACCAGCCTGATCCTCGCCATGACGCTCGTGCCGATCGCGTCGGCTTCTGCGAACATCTGACCACATGACGACAAGGAGATAGAAGATGATTGAACTGCTCAAGACCCACACCGTCAACGGCATCGACGTCGACGCCGTGCACGACGTGGTCGCCGCGGTGAACGACGACCCCGCCAAGGCGCTCGTCGGCTTCGCAGTGTCGACGCGCTGGACCGGCCAGACGGGCAGCCGCAGCACCGCCACGGCGATCACGCTCGGCGGCGAGACGATCGAGCGCGATTTCGAGATCGTCGCGGACGAGCCGCACGAGCTGCTCGGCGCGAACGGCGCGCCCAATCCGCAGGAGCTGCTGATGGCAGCGGTCAATGCCTGCATGACGGTGGGCTATGCGGCCGGCGCGGCGCTGCGCGGGATCACGCTCGACAAGCTCGAGATCGAGACCAGGGGCACGCTCGATTTGCGCGGCTTCCTCGGCATCGATCCGGACGTGACGCCCGGCTACGAGGAGCTCGATTATGTCGTGCGGATCGCGGGCAACGGCTCGCAGGAGCAGTTCGAGGAGATCCACCGCACCGTGATGGCGACCTCGCCCAATTATTCCAACATGGCGCGCCCGATCCGCATGAACGGCTCCCTCGTCGTCGGATAAGCGCGTCTGCGGCCGCGCCCCTCCCCCGCGGGGCGCGGCCGTTCCCCGGACCAATACCGGCCGCTCTACGCGCTCAGGCTCGAAAGCAGTTCAGCGAGCTGCTCGAGCTGCTCGGGCAAGCCGGCCGCCGAGCCCTGCAACGCTTCCTCGAGCGCCTCGCTGGAGGGATAGGCCTCGTGGAACGTCAGCAGCGTCTTGCCGCCGATATCCTCGAAGGTCACGGTGGTGACCGCGCCCTCTTCGTCCTCGTCGTTGGTCCAGACGATGCGCTCGTTCGGCACCACCTCGAGATACTTGCCGTAAAAGGCCATCGTGTCGGAGCCGCCGGCGCTGAATTCCAGCCGATATTTGCCGCCGGTACGGACATCCATATCGCACGACACCAGCGATACGCCGGTCACCGATTTCGGCATCCACCAGCGCCGGAACAGCTCGGCATGGCTCCACGCCCTGAAGACGAGGCTCGGCGGCGCATCGAATGTCCGCGTCGCGACGAGCTCGCGCTCCCCCTTGCGCTCGACCGACGTGCGGTTCTGCGCACCTGCGCTGCTAACTTGCTGATCCATCTTTTTCCTCCCGTTTCATTTGCTCGATGATTTCGTCCAGTGCCTCGAAGCGCGCCTCGAAGAGCCTGCGGCGCGCCTCGATCCACTCCGCCTCCGCCGCGAGGCCGCGCTTCCCGAGCCTGCAGGTTCGCACCCGGCCGACCTTCTGCGTGACGACGAGCCCCGCCCGCTCGAGCACCTGGACGTGCTTCTTCATGCCGGTCAGCGTCATCTGGAACCTGTCCGCGAGACTGGTGATCGACGCTTCCGCCTGGCCAAGCTGATCGATGATCCCGCGGCGAGTCGCATCGGACAGCGCCGCGAAGGAGAGATCGAGGGGAGGGCTTGCATACTGAACCATATGGTTCAGTATCTAGCCGACTTGCACAGGAGGCGCAAGCCCCGCTGCGGCGCCCTTGCAATTTAGGATTTCATTTGCTTGGCTCGGCCCGCCGGCGCTGTCGGCCGCTCTTTGAACCTGTTGGATTCGCCCGCGAACACATCGCATCAGTGCGAATATTCGGGAACATTCGCCGTCCCCCGCGCACGTCCACCGTGCTGCCGAAGCCGCGTTTTGGCCTGAACTTTACTGAACTACCGCGCCTTCACTCTTTCCCCGCGGCTGCCGGCTGGTCCTTCTTCCACGCCCGCTGCCCGCCGACCCAGGTCTCCAGCACCTGCGTGCCGCGCAGCTCGCTCGGGGAAGCCAGCAACGGATCGCGGTCGACGACGATGAAGTCGGCGCGCATGCCGGGAGTGAGGCGGCCGAACTTGTCCTCGGCGAAGCCCGCATAGGCCGCGCCGGTGGTGAACGCCGCCCAGCCCTGCTCGCGCGTGACGGCCTCTTCGGGGCGCCAGCCGCCGAACGGCTGCATGTCCGGGCCCTGCCGGGTGAAGGACGCGGCCCAGCCGGCCCAGGGATCGGGGCTCTCGACCGGATAGTCCGATCCGAAGGCGAGCTTCGCGCCGTTCTGGAGCATCGAGCGCCACGCATAGGCGCCCTTGAGCCGGTCGGGCCCGAGCCGCGCCTCGGCCATCAGACGGTCGCTGGTCTGGTGGACCGGCTGCATCGAGGCGATGACGTGGAGCCGGCCGAAGCGCGGCAGGTCCCTGGGATCGACGATCTGGGCGTGCTCGATCCGCCAGCGGCGATCGTCCTTGTAAGTGTCCGAGAGCACTTCGATCGCGTCGAGGACCTGCTGGTTGGCGCGGTCGCCGATCGCGTGGACGGCGATCTGGAAATGGTCCATCGCGCCGCGCGTCATCAGGTTGAGCAACTGGTCGTCGCTGTGGAAGGGCAGCCCCTTGTTGCCCGGCGCGTCCGAATAATCGGCCTTGAGCCACGCGCCGCGCGAGCCCAGCGCGCCGTCGTCGTATAGCTTGATCCCGCCCATGCGCAGGCGGTCGCCATAGAGCCACGGCGTCGGCCCCTGCCCCGCGACTTCGAGCGCAGTATCTACGCCGAAGCCATAGCTCATGATCCGGACCTTGAGCAGGCTGAGGTCGCCCATCCGGCGATAGGTGAGCCAATCCTCGACGGTGGTGCCCATGTCGGCGGTGGCGGTGATGCCGAGGGTCAGCAGGCGCTCCTGCGCGGCGAGGAAGGCGGCGTTGCGCTCGCGCGGGGTGGGCGCGGGGACGACCTTGTCGACCATCGCGGTCGCGCCGTCGACCAGCACGCCCGAAGGCTTGCCGCTCGCATCGCGCTCGATCCGGCCGCCGCTCGGGTCCCTGGTATCCGCGGTGACGCCGGCGAGCGCCAGCGCGCGGCTGTTCGCCCAGCCGGCATGGCCGTCGATCCGGCCGAGCCAGACGGGGCGGTCGCTCACCACCCGATCGAGCTCGGCAGCGGTCGGGAAGCGCCCAAGCTTCCATTTCTCCTGATTCCAGCCGCGGCCGAGGATCCACTTGCTCGGATTGGCCTCGGCATAGGCCTTGATCTTCGCCAGCGCCTCGTCGAGCGAAGTGGTGGCGGACAAGTCGAGCAGCAGCAGCGACTGGCCGAGCTCCATGACGTGGCCGTGCGCGTCGATCATGCCCGGGAGCAACGTCTTGCCGCCGAGATCGAGCTTCCAGTCGAGCTTCTTCGGGCGCTTGTCCTTGCGATCGAGCAGGCGGACGACCTTGCCGTCGCGTCCGACGACCATCGCGGAGAAGCGGATCACCTGGCCCTGTGCATCGAGGGTCATGCCGTTGACGTTCTCGACCAGCCCATCGGCATGCGCCACCGGCGAGAGGAAGAGCGCGAAGGCGGCGGCGAGCGGGGCGAGCAGGCGATGCAGTCTGGTCATGGCGCCAAGCGATAGGGCCTGTTCCCCCGCCGCGCCAGATGGTCTAGGCGAGGGAGACCATGGCCACCAAGACAGTCCCCGCATCCGCCCCCCTCCCCGTTTCGATCGACGATGTCCGCGAGGCGGCGGAGCGGATTTCGGGCGCCGTGGTGCGAACGCCGACCTTGGTGAGCAAGACGCTGTCCGATCTGACCGGCGCGACCGTCTATCTCAAGTTCGAGAATCTCCAGTTCACTGCGGCGTACAAGGAGCGCGGCGCGCTCAACACTTTGCTCCAGCTCGACGAGGCGGCGCGGGCCAAGGGCGTGATCGCGGCGAGCGCGGGCAACCATGCGCAGGGCCTCGCCTATCACGCCACGCGGCTCGGTATCCCGAGCACGATCGTGATGCCGAAGAACACGCCCACAGTGAAGGTGACCCAGACCGAGGGACACGGCGCGACGGTGATCCTCGAAGGCGAGACGTTCGACGCCGCCTATGCCCATTCACGCAAGCTGGAGGCCGAGCACGGCTACACCTTCGTCCATCCCTTCGACGATCCGCGCGTGATCGCGGGCCAGGGCACCGCGGCGCTCGAGCTGCTCGAGGATGTGCCCGATCTCGACACGCTGATCGTGCCGATCGGCGGCGGCGGGCTGATCTCGGGCTGCGCGACGGTCGCCAAGGCACAGGACCGCGACATCGAAATAGTGGGGGTCGAGGCCGAGCTCTACCCGTCGATGTACAACCGCATCCATCACACCGACATGCCGTGCGCCGGGGATACCCTCGCCGAGGGTATCGCGGTCAAGGAGCCCGGCACGATCACCGCGCAGATGGTCGAGGCGCTGGTCGACGACATCGTGCTGGTGGGCGAGCGGCGGCTGGAGGAAGCGGTGAGCCTGCTCCTCCAGATCGAGAAGACCGTGGTCGAGGGTGCCGGCGCCGCGGGGCTCGCCGCCTTGCTCGCCGAGCCCGAGCGCTTCCGCGGCAAGACGGTCGGCACGATCCTGTGCGGCGGCAATATCGACACGCGCCTGCTCGCCAATGTGCTGCTGCGCGATCTCGCGCGCTCGGGACGCCTCGCGCGGCTCCGCGTGCGGCTGCAGGACCGGCCCGGCGCGCTGTTCAACGTTGCGCGGATCTTCCACGATCAGGGAGTCAACATCATCGAGGTCTATCATCAGCGCGTCTTCACGACGCTGCCCGCCAAGGGGCTGATCACCGACATCGAATGCGAGACGCGCGACCGCAATCATCTCGACCGGCTGATCGCGGCGCTGAGAGACGCGCAATATGAAGTGAGCCTCGTCGAGCTGGCCTGACCGGCAGCGTCGCCGCAAGACAGCTTCGCGCTTGCAAAACACCGACGAAGCGAATCGCACGTGCGACGAGCCGAGTCGTCGCCGGATTCACACGATTCACCGCATCGGATAGGATGGCGGCGGGCAAAAAAGCCCCGCAAGGCAGCGGTTTACGCGGCCCGATGGTTAATGTTCGCGCTCTCCGCGGAATCGGTGAATCGTTAACCTTCTTTCATGGTAAAGCCGCTTTTCATCCTCATTTTTCCGCAGCATAGTCGCGCTCAAGGAGGCCGGATGTAACGGCCCGAGCAAAGGGGCGATCGAGCGGTGACTGCACTCTCCCGTTTTCCGCGTTTCTTCGTCACCAGTCCCTCGCCCTGCCCCTATTTGCCGGGGAAGCAGGAGCGGAAGATCTTCACCGAGCTTTCGGGGCAGCACGCTGGCGAGCTGAACGACGCGCTGGGCCGCATCGGCTTCCGCCGCTCGCAATCGGTCGCGTACCGGCCGAGCTGCGCGGGATGCACCGCCTGCGTCTCGGTTCGCGTCGTCGCCGAGCAGTTCCAGCCCAACGCGACGCAGCGCAAGCTGCTCAAGCGCCACAGCGACCTCGAGATCACTGCGTGCAAGCCTTGGGCGACCGAAGAGCAGTTCGCGCTGCTCCACCGCTATCTCAAGGCGCGTCACCCGGGCGGCGGCATGGCGGCGATGGACGAGAACGACTATGCCGACATGGTCGAGCAGTCGCCGGTCAGCTCGTACGTGATCGAATATCGCGAGCCATCGGTGAACGGCGAGCGCGGCCGGCAG
>JAEWCK010000294.1 GCA_023390675.1 Pseudomonadota bacterium | reverse complement strand
GCCGCGTTCAGCGCCCATTCTTCCTCGACCATCCAGCGAATCTCGCGCGCCGTCAGTCCGTTCTCCAGCACTTCGCCCATATCGGCGGCGGTCTCGATGCCGTCGAGCAGCCGCCGCACGCGCGTGCCATAGGCGCTGACCAGCCGCGCGGCGTCGACGAACGGCCAGCGTGCGGCGACTTCCACTTCCAGCGCGGCCATGTCGCCGTCGCCACCGGGAAGCGGCCGCTCGCGCGTCGCCGGCGCCACGCGCCGATCGAGCGGTTGGCCGAGCTTCTCGACCGCTTCCTCGGCGAGCGCTCGCGCAGTCGTGATCTTCCCGCCAAAGACAGAGAGCAGCGACGCGCCGTCGGTATCGAGCTCGAGCACATAGTCGCGAGTCACCTTGCTCGGGTCCGCCGCCGCATCGTCATAGAGCGGGCGGACGCCCGACCAGGTCGCGATCGCGTCGCCGGGCGCGATGCTGCGCTCGAAATAGCGATTCGCAGCCTCGCACAGATAGGCGATCTCCTCCGCCTCGATCCGCGCGTCCCCGGGCCGTTCGACCGGGATGTCGGTAGTGCCGATCGCGGTCGCGCCATGCCACGGCAGCGCGAAGACGATCCGCCCATCCGGTTGCTGGAGCGTATAGGCATGCTCGCCCGCATAGAGGCGCGGCACGACGATATGACTGCCCTTGACGAGCCGAACCCCCGCCCCGCCATGCACGCCCAGCGCCGCCAGCAACTCGGCTACCCAAGGGCCCGCCGCATTGACGATTGCGCGAGCCTCGACCTGCGATCCATCGGAGAGCGTGGCCCGCCAATGGTCGCTGCCGCGCGTCGCCGCGACGAGCGCGGTGCGCGTCCGGATATCACCCCCCGCTTCGCGCGCATCGACGGCATTGAGCACGGTCAGCCGGGCATCGTCGACGCGCGCGTCAGGATAGACGAAGCCGCGGCCCTTCTCACGAAGCGGCGCGCGATAGACGGTGTCGCGCGCATGCAGCCCGCGCGAGCGCGGCAGCGTTTCGCCCCAGGCGAGCAGGTCGTAGAGGAACAGCCCCGCGCGCAGCATCCACCAGGGCCGCGGGCTATGCGCATAGGGCATCACGAAGGGGAGCGGGCGGACGAGATGTGGCGCCAGGCGGAGCAGCCGCTCGCGCTCGGCCAGCGCCTCGCGGACGAGGCGAAACTCGTAATATTCGAGGTAGCGCAGCCCGCCATGGATCAGCCCGCTCGACGCCGAGGAAGTGGCGCAAGCGAGATCGTCGCGCTCGACCAGTAGCACCGACAGGCCGTTGAGAGCCGCCTCGCGGGCTATCGCCGTGCCGTTGATCCCGCCGCCGGCGATGAGCAGATCGTACATTGGGCTTCCGGTTAGCAATGCCTTAGGCGCTTTCGTGTATAGCGCCCGCGTGGCCCGGGGACAGACTCATAAGGTGATGGTGATCTTCGGGACGCGCCCGGAGGCGATCAAGCTGTTTCCGGTGGTCCAGGCGCTCGTCGCCATGCCGGACATTGCGCTACGCACTTGCGTCACCGCGCAGCATCGCGGGCTGCTCGACCAAGTGCTGTCGATCGCAGGCATCGTGCCCGATATCGACCTCGACCTGATGGAGCCGGGCCAGTCGCTCGACCAGTTGACCGCTCGCCTGCTCAGCGGGCTCGGCCGGGTGATGGACGAGGAGAAGCCCGACCGCGTCATCGTACAGGGCGACACCGCCACGGCGATGGTCGGCGCGCTCGCCGCTTATTACCGCAAGGTGCCGGTGAGCCATGTCGAGGCCGGGCTGCGCTCGGGCGATATCTACCAGCCTTGGCCCGAGGAAGTGAACCGGCGCATCGTAGCGCCGATCGCCGACCAGCATTTCGCGCCCACCGAAACCGCCGCCGAGGCGCTGAGGCGCGAGAGTATCGACCCTGCGACGATCCACGTCACGGGCAACACCGTGATCGACGCGCTCCACGCCACGCGCGCGCGGATCGACGCGGACCCGTCGCTCGCCGCGGGGCTTGATCCGATCGCGGCGCGCTTCGCCGGCAAGCGGATCGTGCTCGTCACCACACATCGACGCGAGAATTTCGGCGACGGCATGGGCAATATTGCGCGCGCGATCGGGCGGATCGCCGATCGCCCCGACACTGCGATCCTCTTCCCCGTCCACCCCAATCCCAATGTCGTGTCGGTGATGGACGCGATGCTCGGCGACCGCGCCAATATCGCGCGGATCGACCCGCTCGATTATCCCCACTTCATCCGCGCGCTCGGGCTCGCCGAGCTGGTGCTTAGCGATTCGGGCGGCGTGCAGGAGGAAGCGCCCGCACTCGGCAAGCCGGTGCTGGTGATGCGCGACACCACCGAGCGGCCCGAGGGCGTCGCCGCGGGCACGGCGCGGCTCGTCGGCACCGACGAGGAGCGCATCGTCTCCGCGATCACGACGCTGCTCGACGACCCCGCCGCCTATGCGGCGATGGCGCGCGCGCACAATCCGTTCGGCGACGGCCACGCCGCCGCGCGGATCGCGCGCATCGTCGCGGACGGGTTCGCGGCCGCTAGACTACGGTGAAGTCGCTGGCCGTGATCGTCGCGCCGCCGGTCAGGGTGGCGAACAGCACCGCCGCGCCCGCGCCCGACCCGTCGGCGTCGTAGAACAGGTTCCCGCTCGTCTGGTCGAACACGATGCGGTCGTCCGCGTCCCCCGCAGCGGCGCCCGCGACGAACGCCGAGGCGGAAAGCGTCCCCACGCCGAGCCCGGTGAAGACCGAATGGTCGAGCGAGACTCGGTCGGAGCCGCTCGTGAAGCCGTAGATCAGGTCGACATTATCCGCGCCCAGCGCCGTGGTGAAGGCGAAGGTGTCAGCCCCGCCGAACCCCATCAGCGTGTCCGATCCGCCCTTGCCATCGAGCACGTTCGCGCCGTCGTTCCCGAAGATCGCCTGCGCAAAGCCGTCGCCGCCGAGATCGATCGCGCCAGTGCCGGCATTGTCGGTCGTGGTCAGCAGCTCGACCTCGGCGCCTGCGCCGAGCTGGAAGCTAGAGCGCGCAAAGACGCGATCGTTGCCGCCGCCTGCCGCCTCGTAGACCAGCGTGCCGCTGTCGACGAAATACCAGTCGTCGCCGCCGAGCCCGATCAGACTGTCATTTCCGCCGCCGCCGTCGAGCGCGTTGTGCGCGGCATTGCCGACGACGATGTTGTCGCGCTCGTTGCCGGTGAGGTCGATCAGGTCGGATTTGCTCTCGTCATAGGTCGAGAGGACTTCGACTTCGGTGCCGGCGTTGAGATGATAGCTCGCCCGCGCGAAGACATGGTCGTAGCCGCCGCCGGCCGCCTCGTAGAGGAGGTCGCCGGCTGAATCGACGTAATACCAGTCGTCGCCGCCGAGCCCGACCAGGCTGTCTTCGCCTCCGCCGCCCTCAAGCACATTGTGCGCGGCATTGCCGACGACGACATTGTTGAATTCGTTGCCGGTCAGGTCGATGAGGTCCGACTTGCTCTCGTCATAGGTCGAGAGAACCTCGACCTCCGCCCCGGCATTGAGATGGTAGCTCGCGCGGGCGAACACGTGGTCGTTGCCGCTCCCGGCCGCCTCGTAGACGAGGTCGCCGGCCGTATCGACATAATACCAGTCGTTGCCGCCGAAGCCGATCAGGCTATCCTCGCCGCCGCCGCCTTCGAGGATGTTCGCCCCGGCATTGCCGAAGATCGCCTGCGAGAATTCGTTGCCAGTCAGGTTGATCGCGGCCATTCCGAGATTGTTGATCGACCGATATGGTCGTGTTGACCAGTTGCTCGGAACCCGAGCGATCGAACCACAACGCCACGGCGACATCTCCCCGAATCCAAATGACATATTACCAGATATTTATCGTTGCTTCGATACGGCATTGTACTCGCACCGGGTAGTTGCGCAGGTCGCCGCCGCGTTTCCGAAATCTCAACGCTCCTCGGCGATCATGCCGCCACTTCGGCGGATTGCGGGGACAAGCGGCACATGGTTTCGGATTCTGAGCTGAGGGTTTGCGTTCTCGGCCTGGGCTATATCGGGCTTCCCACCGCCGCGGTGATCGCGCGCACCGGCGCGAGGGTGCTCGGTGTGGACGTCCATGCCTCGGTCGTCGACACGGTCAATTCGGGCAAGGTCCATATCGAGGAGATCGATCTCGACGGCCTTGTCTCGGGCGTGGTCGCGCGCGGCAATCTGCGCGCCTCGCTCCAGATCGAGCCGGCCGACGTGTTCGTCATCGCCGTCCCCACGCCCTTCGGCGAGAATCACGCGCCGGATATCGGCTATGTGCTCAAGGCCGCGACCAATGTCGCGATCGTGCTCAAGCCCGGCGACGTCGTCATCCTCGAATCGACTTCGCCGGTCGGCACCACCGAGAAGGTCGCCGAGCTGCTTGCCCGGCTCCGTCCCGATCTCAAGGTTCCCGGGCATTGCGCGGGCAGCGCCGATATCGCAGTCGCTTATTGTCCCGAGCGCGTGCTTCCGGGCCGCATCCTGGTCGAACTGATCGACAATGACCGCGTCATCGGCGGGATCACGCCGCGCTGCGCGCGCAAGGCGCTGCAATTCTATCGCCGCTTCGTCCGCGGCGCCTGCGTCACCACCACCGCGAAAGCGGCGGAGATGACCAAGCTCACCGAGAACGCCTTCCGCGACGTGAACATCGCCTTCGCCAACGAGCTGAGCCTCGTCGCCGATCGGATGGGGGTGGACGTGTGGGAAGTCATCCGCCTCGCCAACCGCCACCCGCGCGTCAACATCCTCTCGCCGGGTCCAGGCGTCGGCGGGCATTGCATCGCAGTGGATCCCTGGTTCCTCGTCAGCGCTGCGCCCGAGCAGACGCCGCTGATCCGCACCGCGCGCGAAGTGAACGACGGCAAGACCGATCACGTGATCGCGCAGGCGGCCGCCGCGATCGAGGCGAACCCCGCGGCGCGCGTCGCGTGCCTGGGCCTCGCCTTCAAGGCCAATATCGACGATTTCCGCGAGAGCCCCGCGCTGAAGGTCGCCACGGCGCTCGCCGGACGGTTCGGCGAGCGGATCCGCATCGTCGAGCCCTATGCCGACAAGCTGCCCACGGCATTCGAGGGTAGCGGCGCGGCGCTGGTCGACATCGACACCGCGATCGAGACCTGCGGTATCTTCGTCGTGCTGGTCGATCACGACGTGTTCAAGTCGGTCCCGCTCGACGAGCGCGCCGACAAGCAGGTCTATGACACGCGAGGCATCTGGCCGGACCAGCCGCGCCCCGCCGCCGAGGGCGCGCCGCTCCGCCTCGCGAGCTGAACGAGATCGGACGCCGCACCGGCGGCGTGCAGCATTGCTGCGAGACGCCGCAGCGCGAACGGCCGCGCGGGCAGCGCGAGCGCGGTCAGCATGACGATCGCGGCATCGCGGCGCAGCGAACGCGTCTCCAGATAGAGCAGCCCGAGCCGGTGCTTGAGCGGCCGGATCGCGGCCTCGTAATGCGCAAGCGGATCGGGCACCGAATCGAGCAGCCGGCCCTCGTCGAGGAAGACGAGCGAGGCGAAGCAGGTGATGCCGGGCCGCACAACCAGCAACTGGCGCTCCTGCGCCGAATAAAGCTCGACGCCGCACGGCAAGTCGGGCCGGGGGCCGACGATCGCCATCTCGCCGCGCAGCACGTTCCAGAATTGCGGCAACTCATCGATCTTCCAGCGGCGCAGCACGCGGCCGGCGCGCGTCACTCGCGGGTCCGAATCGGGGGCGAGCCGTCCGCCGAGCAGGTCTGCGTCGGCCACCATCGTGCGCAGCTTGAGCATCGCGAAGCACTGCCCACCCCGTCCGACGCGCTCCGCGCGATAGAGCAAAGGCCCACGATCCTCGATCCAGATCGCACAGACGGCAAGCGCAAGCACGGGGATGGCCAGCGTCAGCGCGATCAGCGCGAGCGCGGCTTCCCCGATCCTTCCCCACGAAATGCGCATCCGCACCTGTAAAGCCGACGATCCCGCCGCCCGCAAGCGCGCTCAGCGATGGCGGACCAGAATCGACTGCCAGTCGCCGTTGAGCGGCTGGTCGCGTGTCGCCACAAGCGGTGGAACGATCGGACGCGCCGACATCGTCTCCAGCCTGGCGATCTCGGCCTCGAGCGTTGCGACTCGGTCGCGCCAGGCGGGGTGCGAGCGGCTGCGCAGGATGCCGCCCGCCTTGCTCGGGCCGAATGCTTGCCAGAAGCGGACCGCCGCGCGCGGATCATAACCGGCATTGGCCAGCAGATAGACCGAGAGCAGGTCGGCCTCGGTCTCGGTCTGGCGGAAATATTTCACATTGGCGCCGAAGCCCGCGAGCATCCCGAAATCGACTCCCCGTGCCTCGAGCCGATCGCGATGATGCAGGATATTATGCGAGAATTCGTGCGCGACCGCGGCGGCGAGCTGGTCGTCGGGATAGGCGTCGAGCAGGCCCGAGCTGACCTGCACCATCGTGCCATCCGCCGACGCCCCGAATCCGTCGTCCAGCTCGAGCTCGAAGCGCGACTTGCAGGCAGGTTGCGGATCGATCGACATATGCACCGGCACGCCCGCGCGGAGAGCGTCGACTTCGATTCGCGCCGCCGGCGGCAGCGCCGCGATCGCAAGCTGCGCTGCGACCAGCTTCTGCGTGGTGCCGGGCTTGCCGGGGAGCGCCGCGATCTCGATTCCGCCGACGCGGACGAGCGAATCGTCGGCTCTTAGCCCCGCGCGTGCTGCGGGGCTGTCCGCGAGCACGCCTTCCACCGCCACCGGGGTCGCGAAGCCGAAATGGAGCCTCGCGGCATCGCGCACGCTCGAATCATATTGGTCGAGTGCATGGAGCTGGATGCCCAGGCCGGGCTCGCGCCGGTCGCAGAGCGCGACATTGGCGGCGGCGAGCCGCCAGCCGATAGCGGCGAGACGCATGTCCTTCGCGCGGACGCCCTCGAACACCGCGCCGTCGGCCGGTCGGTTTTGCTGCACGGTTCCGCGCGCCGCGGCGGGCAAGACGGTTATGGCGAGCGCGAGGCACGCGAGCAGCGGGGCCAGGCGATCGGGGAAGCGATACGACATCGCACCGTTATCGCGGCACTTGGCGGCCTTCGCAACGCGCCCGGCACTCGGCCGGCCCGGCGGTCTCCCGAAAAGCGCGGGCGGTGGCCTCGCGTCCCGATTCGAGACGCGGCAGATGCGCCCGTCTGCCCGTGCCTGACGCGCTGCCGCATGCCGGTCACCGGTGACATCGCAACCAAGTGTAACGCAAGAACCACTCAATTTGCCGGAAACGCAGCATTTTTTGCAGGATGTTTCGTTAACCCCCTTGGCGCTAATGCTGCGCTGCGCTATTGGCCTGCTCGCGCTTGCAGTTGGGGTCGATGGCTGCCGGCATGAGAGTCCGGGGTTGAATCGGACCCAGTGTTGCGTTGAGGCCACGACAAGAGGTTTCTTGTCGCGGCGAGGATTTTGAGGTGTTGCGATGGGCGTCGTCCTATGCCATAGGACTGCCCGACGAGAGCACCAGAGCTCGTAAGAGGGAGAAAAAGAGTGTTCACTAAGCTTCTCACGGCCGCTGCTATCGTCTCGATGGCGTCGGCCCCTGTTCTGGCGGCTCCGAGCCCGGCTTCGAAGCTGTCGCTTTCGGGCGTCCGCGCTTCGACCGGCGGCAAGAAGAGCAGCGATCTTGCGCCTGCGGTTCTGATCGGTGTTCTCGCGACTGTCGCGATCATCGGTGGCGCCGTGGTCCTGGCCGACAGCGACGATTCGCCCGACAGCCCGTAGGATTTAGCAAAATCTATCGAAGTGGGGGGGGGGGGGGGGCGGGGGGGGG
>JAEWCK010000283.1 GCA_023390675.1 Pseudomonadota bacterium | reverse complement strand
ACGCGTTCTTCAAGGCGCTGCTGTTCCTCGGCGCGGGATCGGTGATCCATGCGATGCACCACGAGCAGGACATGCGCTTCTACGGGGACCTCAGGAAGCACATCCCGGTGACTTTCTGGACGATGATGGCGGGCACGCTGGCGATCACCGGCGTCGGCATTCCCGCATTGTTCGGCAATCCGCTGGCGTTCGGCTTCGCGGGCTTCCATTCGAAGGACGCGATCATCGAGGCGAGCTGGGCGGCGGGGGTTCCCGCGGCGTTCTGGGTCGGCGTGATCGTCGCGCTGCTCACCAGCTTCTATTCGTGGCGGCTCGTTTTCCTGACTTTCTACGGCAAGCCGCGCTGGGAGGCCTCCGAGCATATCCAGCACGCGGTGCACGACGCGCACGGGCACGGCCATCACGACGATCCGGCCGACGAGAACGCGGGCCATGCGCCCGATCCGCGCGCTCCGGGCGCGCACGAGATCGAAGCGCACGCGCATGGCGACGGCACCGCGGGCTATCGCCCGCACGAGAGCCCGTGGACGATGCTGGTGCCGCTGGTGCTGCTGACGCTCGGCGCGGTGTTCGCGGGTTTCGTCTTCCACGGCTATTTCATCGAGCCCGAGGCGGGCGAGCGTTACTGGAAGGGCGCGCTCGCGTTCAACGAGCATCTGATGCACGCGATGCACGAAGTGCCGGTGTGGGTGAAGCTCTCGGCGACGATCGCGATGCTGCTGGGCCTCGGCACGGCGTGGTACGCCTATATCAAGCGGCCGAGCTTCCCGGCGGCGTTCGTCGACCAGTTCCGCGTCGTCTACACCTTCCTGCTCAACAAGTGGTATTTCGACGAGCTCTACAACTTCCTGTTCGTGAAGCCCGCCTTCGCGATCGGCCGGCTGTTCTGGAAGGCGGGTGACGAGGGCACGATCGACCGCTTCGGGCCCAACGGCGTCTCGCGCGTCATCCAGCTGGGCGGCGTCGGTGCGCGCAAGCTGCAATCGGGATATCTCTACACCTATGCGTTCATCATGCTGATCGGCCTGACCCTCGCGCTGACCTGGGTGATCGCACGATGAGCGGCTTCCCGATCCTCTCCGTGATGCTCGGCGTGCCGGCGATCGCCGCGGTGGCCTGTCTGTTCGCGGGCGCGAACGGCGCGCGCTGGATCGCGCTGGCGGCGACGCTGATCGACCTCGCGCTCGGGGCGCTGCTCTGGGGCGGCTACCAGGCCGGTCCGGCGGCGCCGCAATGGCAGTTCGTCGAATATTTGCCGCTGTTCGGCAATCCGGGCGGCGTGCAGTTCGCCTGGGCCTTGGGGATCGACGGCTTCGCGCTGATGCTGATCGTGCTCTCGGTGTTCCTGATGCCGATCTGCATCGGCGCGAGCTGGAAGGCGATCACCGAGCGCGTGCCCGAATATATGGCGGCGTTCCTCGCCACCGAAGTGCTGATGATCGGCACCTTCGCGGCGCAGGATCTGTTCCTGTTCTACGTCTTCTTCGAAGGCGGCCTGATCCCGATGTTCCTGATCATCGGCATCTGGGGCGGGTCGAACCGGATCTACGCGAGCTACAAATTCTTCCTCTACACGCTGCTCGGCTCGCTGCTGATGCTGGTCGCGATGATCGCGATGGTGCTGACCGCGGGGACCTCGAGCATCCCGGCGCTGATGGCGTACGACTTCGCGCCGAACGTGCAGGTCTGGCTGTGGCTCGCCTTCTTCGCGAGCTTCGCGGTCAAGATGCCGATGTGGCCGGTGCACACCTGGCTTCCCGACGCGCACGTCCAGGCGCCGACCGCGGGTTCGGTGATCCTGGCGGGCGTGCTCCTGAAGCTCGGCGGCTACGGCTTCCTCCGCTTCTCGCTGCCGATGTTCCCCGAGGCTTCGGCGCAGCTGATCTGGCTGGTCTTCCTGCTCTCGGCGGTGGCGGTGATCTACACCAGCCTCGTCGCGCTCGTGCAGACCGACATGAAGAAGCTGATCGCCTATTCGTCGGTCGCGCACATGGCGATCGTCACCTTCGGCCTGTTCGCCTTCAACCCGCAGGGGATCGAGGGCGGGATGATGGTGATGCTCGGGCACGGCCTCGTCTCGGGCGCCTTGTTCCTCTGCGTCGGGGTGATCTACGACCGGCTGCACACGCGCGACATCGACCGCTATGGCGGCCTCGCGATCAACATGCCGCGCTATGCGGTGCTGTTCATGCTTTTCACCATGGCTTCGGTGGGCCTGCCGGGGACGAGCAACTTCATCGGCGAGTTCCTGAGCCTGGCGGGGCTCTACAAGGTCTCGACGCTGTTCGCGCTGCTCGGCACCACGGGGATCATTCTCGGTGCGGCGTACATGCTCTATCTCTACCGGCGCGTCGTCTTCGGCGACCTGACCAAGGATGACGTCAAGGCGATGCCCGATCTCGACATGCGCGAGCTCGTCATGCTCGGCGCGCTGGGCCTCGCGGTGCTGTGGATGGGCGTCTATCCCGAGAGCTTCCTCAAGCCGATGCGCGCCGACACCGAGCGGCTGATGGCGCGGATCGAGCGCGCCCAGCCCAAGGGCGATTCGCTTCCCACCGCCGGCAAGCCTGCGCCTGCCGCGCACGGTGAACATGCCGCCGCCCCCGCGTCGCACGGGGAGGCGCACTGATGGACTATTCGATGCAGCTGATGATGACGCTTCCCGAGCTGGTTCTTGGGCTCGGCGCCATCCTGCTCATGCTCGTCGCCGCCTGGGGCGGGCAGCAATCGACCAGGCTGGTGAGCTGGGCTTCGGTAGCGGTGCTGATCGGCGCGGGGATCGCGCTGGCGGGGCCGGCTTCGGCGGGCGGCACGGCGTTCGGCGGGCTCTACCGCGCCGACATGTTCGCGGCCTTCGCCAAGGCGGTGATCTTCGCCGCCGCGGCGGTCTCGATCCTGATCGCGCCGCGCTTCTTCCAGACCAGTTCGGGCGACGATCTGCGCCCCGAATATCCGGTGCTCATCCTGCTCTCCGCGGCTGGCATGGGGATGATGGTCTCGGCGGGCGATCTGCTCACGCTCTATGTCGGGCTCGAGCTGCAGAGCCTCTCGGCGTACATCCTCGCGAGCTTCATGCGCCGCGATGCGCGTTCGGCCGAGGCGGGGCTCAAATATTTTGTCCTCGGCGCGCTGGCCTCGGGCATCCTGCTCTACGGCATCAGCCTGGTGTACGGCTTCTCGGGCACGACGCTGTTCGACGGCGTGGCGCAGGCCTATGCGGACGGCAGCTCGACCGGGCTGCTGTTCGGGCTTGTGTTCGCTTTCGCGGGGCTCGCCTTCAAGATCAGCGCGGTGCCGTTCCACATGTGGACGCCCGACGTCTATGAAGGTGCGCCGACCCCGGTGACGGCCTTCTTCGCATCGGCGCCCAAGGTCGCCGCAGTGGCGCTTTCAGTGCGCGTCGCAGTCGAGGCGATGGGACCGGCGATCCATGACTGGCGCCAGATCGTCATCTTCGCCTCGCTCGCCTCGATCATCTTCGGCGCGGTCGCGGCGATCGGGCAGAACAACATCAAGCGGCTGCTGGCCTATTCGTCGATCAACAATGTCGGCTTCGCGCTGATCGGTCTCGCCGCGGGCGGACCCGAGGGCGTGTCGAGCGTGCTGATCTACATGGCGATCTATGTCGTGATGACGCTCGGCAGCTTCCTCGTCGTGCTCCAGATGCGCGGGCCCGACGGCCAGCCGATCGAGAGCATCGCGAGCCTTTCGGGTATGTCGCGGACGCGGCCGGGCCTCGCGCTCGCGCTGGCGATCTTCATGTTCAGCCTCGCCGGCATCCCGCCGCTGCTCGGCTTCTTCGCCAAGCTGGGCGTGTTCATCGCCGCGGTGCATTCGGGGCTGTTCGTCTTCGCTGCGGTGGGCGCCGCGGCATCGACGATCGGCGCCTTCTATTATCTGAAGATCGTCAAGACGATGTACTTCGACGCGCCCGCGCCGGCGTTCGAGGGGCGCACCGATCCGATCGAGGGCGCCTTGCTGGTGCTGTGCACGGTGGCGATCTCGCCGGTCGGTTGGGTGCTGCTCGGGCCGCTGGGCAGCTGGGCCAATGCGGCTGCGAAGGCGCTGTTCTGACCGCGACGATCCGGACCGTCGCGGAGACGGGCTCGACCAACGCTGACATGGCCCAGCTCGCGCGGAGCGGCGCGAGCGAGGGGCTTTGGCTGCGCGCCGAAAGGCAGACCGCGGGCAAGGGCAGGCAGGGGCGGGCTTGGGCATCGCCCGAGGGCAATCTCTATATCTCGACGCTGGTGCGCGTGCGGCCGGGGGAGCCTTCGCCTGCGACGCTGGCGCTGGTGGCGGCAGTGGCGCTGGAGGAGACAGTGCGTGTCTTCGGCGCCGAGCCGATGCTCAAATGGCCCAACGATCTCTTGCTCGATGGCGCCAAGCTGTCGGGCATCCTGCTCGAGCGCGTGGACGATGCCGTGATCATCGGCTTCGGCGTCAATCTCCACCATGTTCCGCCGGAGCTGGACCGACCGGCCGCCAGCCTGCGCCTCTATGGCCCCGCGCCCGACGCGCAGCTCTTCGCCGAGACGCTTGCCGAGACCTTTGCCCGCTGGCTGTCGCGCTGGCGCGACGGGATCGCGCCGGTGCGCGATCGCTGGCTCCAGCGCGCGCACCCGATCGGCACCGCGCTGACGGCGCGCCTTGCCGACTGCAGCTC
>JAEWCK010000271.1 GCA_023390675.1 Pseudomonadota bacterium | reverse complement strand
ACTCAAGCTTGTGCTGATGGACCTGAAGACAATGAAGGCGACCCCTTGGCCCGACGATTGGCGCACCCGGCTGGAGACGCTGGCATGAGCCCGCACCGCACGCTCCTTCCGCCCGGCTGGCCGCGCCCCAAGGGCTACGCCAACGGCATCCTCGCCGAGGGCCGCACCGTCTGGACCGGCGGCGTGGTCGGCTGGGACGAAAACGAGCGCTTCGCCGACTCCGACATGGCCGGCCAGTTCCGCCGCATCCTCCAGAGCACGATCGCGATCCTCGCCGAGGCGGGCGCCGGCCCCGAGCACATCGTCCGCATGACCTGGTACGTCACCGACCGGCAGGAATATCTGGACAGCCTGCCCGCGATCGGCGCGGCGTATCGCGAGGTGATCGGCAAGCACTTTCCGGCGATGGCGGTCGTCCAGGTCGTCGCGCTGGTCGAGGCGGCGGCGAAGATCGAGATCGAGACGACGGCGGTGATCCCCCATGACTGACCAGTTCAATCTCGCCGACTATTACGTCTTCTCGAACATCGAGGCCGGCCGCGGCGGCAAGACCGCGATCCTGTTCGAGGATCAGGCGATCACGTATGCCGAAGTCGCCGACAAGGTCAGCGCCGTCGCGGCGCAATTGATCGCGCGCGGCCTGCTCCCCGAGCAGCGCGTGCTGCTGTGCATGCAGGACCGCCCCGAATTCGTCTATGCGTGGTTCGGCGCGATCAAGGCGGGCGCGGTGGTCACCCAGATCAACCCGCTGCTCCCGGTCGCGGACTATTCCTACTATCTCGGCTACGTGAAGCCGCAATTCGCCTTCGTCGACGAGGCGAGCCGCGGGGCGTTCGAGGCTGCGCGCGCGATGTCGCGCTTTCAGCCGGAAACGGTCGTCGCAGGCGACGATTTCGACGCGTGGCTCGCCGGCCCGGCCGATGGCGCCGAGCCTTGGCCCACGCGCGCTGACGATCCCGCGGTATGGCTCTTCACCAGCGGGAGCACCGGGCAGAGCAAGGGCGCAGTGCATACGCATTCGCATTTCCCGTTCAACACGCAGGTCTATGCCAAGGATTTCATCGGCGTCCGCGAGAGCGACGTCACGCTCTCCGGCGCCCGCCTCTATTTCGGCTATGCGACCGGCACCAATCTGATGTTTCCCTTCGCGGTCGGCGCGACGACGATCCTGTTCCGCGAAGCGCCCACCGCCGAGAAGCTCTTCGCGCTGATCGCCCGCCACCGCCCGACCGTGCTCACCGCGGTCCCCACGCTCATCAACAAGATGCTCGAGGCCGGCGGCGCCTCCCCGCCTGACCTCTCCGGCATCCGCTTCGCCTGGAGCGCGGGCGAGGCGCTGCCCCGCGACCTCCATGCGCGCTGGGACGCTACCTATGGCGTCCCCATCATCGACGGCATCGGCAGCGCCGAGAGCTTTCACATCTATATCAGCAATCGCCCCGGCGACATCCGCCCCGGCAGCCTGGGCAAGCTCGTCCCCGGCTACGAAGTGAAGCTGCTCGACGACGAGGGCGCGCCCGTCCCGCCGGGCGGCGTCGGCACCCTCTACGTCCGAGGCGATAGCGCCGCGCTCTATTACCATGCCGACTACGCCAAGTCGGTAGAGCATCTGCGCGGCGGCTGGATCGTCAGCGGCGACAAGTTCCGCCAGGATGAGGACGGCTATTGGTATTTCGAAGGCCGCGGCGACGATCTGATCAAGAGCGGCGGCATCTATGTCAGCCCCGTCGAGGTCGAGGCGTGCCTCACCGAGCACCCTGCGGTGCACGAATGCTGCGTGCTCGGCAAGCCCGACGCCAATGGCCTCGAAAAGCCCGTGGCGCTCGTGGTTCCGGCCGGCAGCCACGATCCCGCCGCGCTGGAGGCCGAACTGATCGCCTTCGCCAGGGGCCGGCTCGCGCGCTACAAGGTTCCCCACGCCATCCTGTTCCGCGCCGAGGTGCTGCCGCGCAACGACCGCGACAAGATCGATCGCAAGCGGCTCCGGAAGGAAATCTGATGCTCGCCGACCTGCCCTGGACCGAGATCCGCGCCGCGCTCGACGGCGCCGCGCCCGTGGTCGCGATCCTGCCGTGCGGCGCCATCGAGGCGCACGGCCCGCACCTTCCGCTCGGCACCGACATCGTCATCAGCGATGGCATGGCCCGCCGTGCCGCGGCCGCGCTCGAGGTCGATGGCATCCGCGCCTTCGTCCTTCCCGCGCTCGCTTATGCGCCCGCCGGCTATGCCGAGGAATTCGCCGGCACGATCTCGATCCGGTCCGAGACCGCGCACGCGCTCCTCCTCGACATCGCGGCTAGCCTCAAGGCGCAGGGCTTCGCCTGCCTCGCGCTCGCCAACAGCCATTTCGATCCCGCCAATGTCGCGATGCTTCGCACCGCCGTGGCGGAAATCGCCCCGCTCGAGCTCCCGGTCGCCTTCCCCGACTTCACCCGCCGGGCGCTGGCCCAGACGCTCACCGCGGAATTCCAGTCGGGCGCGTGCCATGCCGGCCAGTTCGAGACGAGCCTCGTCCTCGCCGATCGGCCGGATACCGTGCGCGAGGACTTGGGCAAGGCGCTCGATCCGAACCCGGCCAGCCTCGTCACGGCCTTCGCGCAGGGCGCCACCACCTTCACCGAAGCCGGCGGCCCCGAGGCCTATTTCGGCGACCCCGCCGCCGCAAGCGCGGAGGAAGGCGAGCAGACCTACGCCATCATGGCGGACACCCTCGTCCGCGAAGTGCGCGCGCTATTGGCATGAAGGCGACGTGGTGGCCCGGAGAGGATTCGAACCTCCGACCTCTCGATTAGGAATCGCTTGCTCTATCCTGCTGAGCTACCGGGCCACGCGCGGTCTGGTAATGGCGCGATGCCGGAGGGTCAATTGCACCGACTCGCGATCCGCGCGGCTTGCGTATAGCCTGCCTGGCGGGGGGAATCATGCCGCAGCACCGCACCGCCACCGAAGCGCTCGACGCCATATTATGCGGCGATCTCGGACTCGACGTTCCTTATTGGCTGCTCTTCCTCAAGCGCCGACGCACCGACGCGCCGCCGATGGGCGCGTGGGGACGCACGGCGTTCATCTTCGCCGCGATGCTTGTGGTGTTCTGCGGCCTGCCGCTGCTCGTCCCGGCGCTGTGGCTGCCGCCGTATCTGCTCGTGCATCAGGTCTACAGCGCGCTTTGGGCGGCCTGGGCGACCTATTCGTCGACGATCGCCTCGGGGGCAGCCGCCGCCATGGTCAAGCGCGAGATCATCCCGCATCTTTCGCCCGAAGCCGATGCCGCGCTCACAAGCGAGCTGGAAACGCGTTTCCGGCCGGCAAGGATCAAGGCGCGCGCCTGGCTGGCGGCCGTGGCCGCAGCCGCGCTCGCCGGCTATCTTGTCTGGCTGGACAAGGCCGTGCCATTGGTACCCGCCGGCGATCTCGTCTCGCTCGAAGATGCGAGGCCCTCGACGCCCGCGATCGTCCTGTTCGCAATCGGTTCGGCGATCACGTTCGCCGCCGCGGCGCGCGTGGTGCAGACCGCGGCCTTCTACCGCGTCCTCCCGCGCTATATCGACTGGAACGAACGGCTTTCCTTCCGCCTCGATCCAGCAAATACGCGGCCGGTCTGGGCGGTGAGCACCATAGCGCGCACGATGATGCTCTTCTGGATCGGCATAGCCGTATCGATCGCGCTGGTCCTCCCCGCGACGCGCGGCTGGTTCGCGTTCGAGCCCTCGCGCGGTTATCAGGCCCTGGTCACGCTCCAGCTGACCATATCAAGCTTCTTCGCGCTGGTGCCCAGCGTTGCGGTCTTCCTGGCGGTCGAGGCCGATGTGCGCGCCGCGACGCGGCGGCAGCAGCTCGCCACGCTCGCGCCCATCGAACGCGCGGCGAATGTCCTCCTGTCGCGGATCGAAACCGCGGAAGCGGCCGACGAAGGAGAGATCAAGCAGCTCAAGGATCTGCGCGACATCCATGCCGCGCTTTCGCTCACGCCGAGCTATCGCAGCATGATCCTCGGCTGGCTGAGCATCCTCGTGCCCTTCCTGCCGCTGCTTGGCCTGCTGCTCAACATGCTGTTCAAATAGCGCTAGTTGCACGCCTCTGGCGGCACCACCGGCAACGGCAGCGGGGCGACGGGCACGCCTTCCTCGGCCAGCGCTTTGGCTTCCTGCGGCGTGGTCTGGCCGTGGATCGGCGCGTGGGGCTCGTCGCCCAGATGCATCGATCGCGCCTTGCTCGCGAACGCGCTGCCGACCCAGGTCGAGCCTTCGAGCGCCTTCGCCTGCGCCTCGGCGAGCGCGGCCATCGCCGCCTTCATGGCCTCGGGCGGAACCGGCGCGCTTGCCCGATTGCCCTTCGCGCCGACATTCGGCGCCATCACCGCCTTGGTTACGTCCACGCCGCCGCAGATCGGGCAGGCCACCAGCCCCTGTTCGCGTTGCGCGTCATAGGCGGCGTTCGATCCGAACCACGCCTCGAAGACATGGCCCGCGCCGCATTTGAGGTCGAAGACAATCACAGTGCTTCCGCCGCCGGGATCGCACGGCGATGCCTGAGCACGGGCACCCGCGCCCGCGCCGCCTCGACGCGGCCCATGTCGATCTCCGCAAAGCCCACGCCCGGCGCATCGCCCATGTCGAGCAGCACTTCGCCCCACGGATCGACCACAAGGCTGTGCCCATAGGTCGCGCGGCCATCCTCGTGGTTGCCCGTCTGCGCCGCCGAGATCACGAACGCCGCCGCCTCGATCGCCCGCGCGCGCTGGAGCACGTGCCAGTGCGCCGCGCCGGTCGGCCGGGTGAAGGCGGCAGGCATCGTCAGGATCGTCGCGCCCGCGTCGCTCAGCGTGCGGAACAGGTCGGGGAAGCGCAGATCGTAGCAGATCGCCATCCCGACGGTGCCGAGCGGCGTCTTCACCGTCACCGCCCGCTCGCCGGCGGTATAGCTGTTCGATTCGCGCCAGCTCTCGCCGGTCGGCAAGTCGACGTCGAACAGGTGCATCTTGTCGTAGCGCGCACGGATCGCGCCCTTGTCGTCGATCACGAAGCCGCGATTGGCGAGCTTGCCGTCCTCGCGCAGCACCGCGAGGCTGCCGATATGCACCCAGATTCCCTGCGCCGCCGCCGCTTCGCGCACCGCGGCGAGGCAGAGATCCTCGCTTTCGCTCCGCAATACGCCAGCCGCACGCTCGCGATTGCCATCGACGAGTCCGGACATTTCGGGCGTGAACAGCATCGCCGCGCCGCCCTTCGCCGCCTCGGCCACGCCCACGGCCAGCGTCTCGGCATTGCGAGCGGGATCTATCCCGCTCGTCATCTGGAGCAGCGCAGCCTTCATGCGGCCAGCAATGGGTCCAGCCCGCCACGCCGGTCGAGCGCGGCAAGGTCGTCGGATCCGCCGATATGCTTGCCGTCGATGAACACTTGCGGGACGGTGGTGCGCCCGTGCGCGCGATCGATCATCTCGCTGCGGCGCGGGCCGCCCATGCTGATGTCGATCTCCTCATAGTCCGCGCCCTTTTCGTCGAGCAGCGCCTTGGCGCGATAGCAATAGGGGCAGAACGCCTTGGTGTAGATTTCGATCTTTGGCATCGGTTGCATCACCTGTGGCTGCGACCGCGGCTTGTCAATCCAGCGCCGCTTCGCCCTCCAGAACGCGCGCCCAGCACAGAAGGATCACCTTCGCCGCGCCTCCGCGCTTGAGCGCGCGTGCGCACGCCGCGCCGGTGGCGCCGCTGGTATGGACGTCGTCAACCAGCACCACCGTCCGTCCGGCGAGCTTCGCCTTTGCGTCCGCGGTCAGCGCAAACGCGCCCTGCACTGCCTTGGCGCGTCCGCGCGCGCCCAATCCGCGTAGCACCGGCGTCGCCCTGGTTCGGAGCAGCAGCTGCTTCTCCACTGGCAGCGCGTACTTCCGCCCAAGCGAGTCCGCGATCAGCGCCGCCTGGTTGAACCCGCGCGACCAGATCCGCCAGCGATGGAGCGGCACCGGCACGAGCAGTTCGGCTCCCTCGGGCAACAGCCGCCCCATCGCACGCGCCATCGTCTCGGCGCAGGCAAGCCTTCCCGAATATTTGAGCTTGAGCGCAACGTCGCGCGCGACCTCGCCATAAGCCACCGCCGCGCGAACGCCGTCATGTGGCGGCGGCTCGGCCATGCAGCTTCCGCACCGGGCGTCCTCGCCGCGATCGAAGTCGAACGGCAGCTGGCACGAAGCGCACCAGGGCGGCCCCAGGAAGCGCAGCCTCCCCCAGCAGCGCGCGCAGAAGCGATGGTCCTCGGCCGTCACTGCCCCGCACCCTGGGCAACGCGGGGGGAGTGCCATGTCGGCGATCCGGGCAAGAGGCGCGAGAAGCACGCGCCCTTGTCTCGCGCTCCGCCTCGCCGCACAAGCGCGCGCGATGGCCGACTCCGAGATCTTCGACCGCAAGCTCCGGCGTCTCCGCCGCGACCGTGCCGCGCGCAGTTACGAGGGCTTTCTGCGCCAGCACATGCTCGAAGGGATCGCCGAGCGGCTCGACGCCGTGAAGCGCAGCTTCGCCGACGTGCTCGATCTCGGCAGCTTCGACGCGAGCTTCGCCCTTCCCGGCGCCACGATCACGCGCCTTGACGCCGGCGCCGCCTTCGCCGCGCACGGCATGCAGGGCGAGGAGGACCAGCCGCATTTCCCCGAAGCGAGCTTCGATCTGATCGTCTCCGCGGGCGTGCTCGATCAGATCAACGACGTCCCCGGCGCGCTCGCGCTCGCCCGCCGCGCGCTCAAGCCCGACGGACTGTTCCTCGCCGCATTCCTTGGCGCGGGCACGCTCTCGACGCTACGCGCCGCCTTCCGCGAAGCCGAGGGCGACCGCCCGGTCGCGCGCTTCCATCCCCAGATAGACGTCCGCGCCGCAGGCGACCTGCTCGGCCGCGCCGGTTTCGCGCTGCCCGTCTCCGACGTCGAGACGCTGACCGTGCGCTACGCCAGCATCTTCAACTTGATCCGCGACCTGCGCGGCATGGCCGCGACCAACCTCCTCCCCGCCGCGCCCCCGCTCACGCGCACCACGCTCGCCCGCGCCGCGCAAGCCTTTGCCGACCGCGCCGACCCGGACGGGCGCACATCCGAACGCTTCGAGATCGTCTACCTCACCGGCTGGGCCCCCGACCCCTCGCAACCCCAGCCCGCCCGCCGCGGTTCCGCGACTGCGTCGCTGGCCGAAGCGCTCAAAAAGCCTACTTAAGCCCCTCCCCTTCAGGGGAGGGG
>JAEWCK010000247.1 GCA_023390675.1 Pseudomonadota bacterium | reverse complement strand
CCCCTCCCGCAAGCGGGAGGGGGAGAAATCACCCATCCAGCTGCGCCAGCCGATCGGCCTCGTCCTGCGCGATCAGCGCGCCGATCAGTTCGTCGAGTTCGCCTTCCATGATTTCGGGCAGGCGGTGGAGCGTCAGGTTGATGCGGTGATCGGTGACGCGCCCCTGCGGGAAATTATAGGTGCGGATGCGTTCGGAGCGGTCCCCCGATCCGACCATCGAGGCGCGCGCGCCCGATCGCTCGGCGGCGAGCCGCTCGCGCTCGGCTTCGTAGAGGCGCGTGCGCAGCACCTTCATCGCCTTGGCGCGGTTCTTGATCTGCGAGCGCTCGTCCTGCTGGATGACGATCGTGCCCGTCGGCAAGTGGGTGATGCGCACCGCGGAGTCGGTGGTGTTGACCCCCTGCCCGCCCGGACCCGAGGCGCGGTAGATGTCGATGCGGAGGTCCTTCTCCTCGATCCGGACATCGGCTTCCTCGGCTTCGGGGAGCACCGCGACGGTGGCGGCTGAAGTGTGGATGCGCCCGCCCGCCTCGGTCGCGGGGACGCGCTGGACGCGGTGGACGCCGCTCTCGAACTTCATCCGCGCGAACACGCCCGCGCCGCTGACGCTGGCGACGACTTCCTTGTAGCCGCCTGCTTCTGCGTCGGAGGCCGAGATCAGCTCGACGCGCCAGCCCATGCGATCGGCATAGCGCTGGTACATGCGGAACAGGTCGGAGGCGAACAAGGCAGCCTCCTCGCCCCCCACGCCGGCGCGGATCTCGAGCATCGCCGAGCGCTCGTCGGCGGCGTCCTTGGGGAGCAAGGCGAGCGCGAGCTTGCGTTCGGCGGCTTCGAGCGTGGCGCGGTTCTCCTGCAATTCCTCTTCGGCGAGGTGGCGGATCTCGTCGTCAGCGTCGTGGGTCATCGCCTGGAGCGAGATGGCTTCCGAGCGCAGCCTGCGGACCTCGCCGGCTGCGGCGGCGACGGGCTCGAGCTCGGCATATTCCTTGGAGACCGCGACGAAGCGGTCGCCCGACAAGTCGCCGGTCGCCATCTGCGCCTGCAGCTCGTCGCGGCGCGCCTCGATCGCGGCGATGCGGTCGGCGGGGATCTTCATGCTTCTATCGTCACCCCGGCAAAAGCCGGGGTCCCGCTGCCTTTGACGAGAAGGAGGAAGAAGCGGGACCCCGGCGCAAGGCCGGGGTGACGGGCGGTGTGACCGGCGGAGATTTTCATTTGGCACCAGCCCCGCGGGTATCTCGAGTCCTGAACTCAGCCATAGTTTCTACGACACGTAGATTGAGTTCGGCATTTACTCCGTCCGGCAACAAAGGCCGAAGCGACGCTTCTTCTATCCGAATAAAAGGATATTTCGCGTAAGGTTTAATCCTAAGGGAATTGGTCGGGCCAAATGTGGCAACGAAATCCGGGTTGCGAAATCTGGTGGCCTTTTCGTAGCGCTTCTTAATCGAGCCACTGGCGAATACTTCGGTGCTGAAACCCGCACCCCTAAGTGAACGAGCCATCTGTATGGCCGCCGCCTCAAGGGCTTCATCTTCTACAACAATAACGAAGTTCGGACGCTGCTCTTCAGGTTCCTCGATCAGCATCGCCAGCCGCTCGATCCCCGCGGCCCAGCCGACCCCGGCGGTCTCGGGGCCGCCGAGATTGCCGATCAGCCCGTCATAGCGCCCGCCCGCGAGCACGGTGCCCTGCGCGCCGAGACGATCGGTGACGAATTCGAAGGCGGTGTGGCGATAGTAATCTAGGCCGCGCACGAGGCGGCTGTTGCGGGTCCACGCCACGCCCGCCGCATCGAGCCCGTCGGTCACGGCCTTGAAGAAGGCGGCGGCGTCCGGAGTCAGATACGCGTCGATATCGGGCGCGCTGTCGGCGATCGGGCGGTCGCGCGGGTCCTTCGAATCGAGGATGCGCATCGGGTTCTTGTCGAGCCGGACAAGGCTGTCCTCGGAGAGATCGGCCCGGTGCTTCTCGAAATGCGCGACGAGCGCGGTGCGCCATGCATCGCGCGTCTCGGCGTCGCCCAGCGTGTTGATCTGGAGCGTCACGCCCTCGATCCCGAGCGCGCGGAGCAGCTGATCGGCGAGCATGAGCAGCTCGACATCGGCGGAAGGCTCGGGCGCGCCGATGATCTCGGCGTCCAGTTGGTGGAACTGGCGGAAGCGGCCCTTTTGCGGACGCTCGTAGCGGAAGGCCGGGCCGCTCGTGATCAGCTTCAGCGGCGCGAACTGCTGCCAGCCTTCGGTGATGTACGCGCGGCAGATGCCGGCGGTGAATTCGGGGCGCAGCGTGATCAGATCGCCGCCCTTGTCCTCGAAGGTGTACATCTCCTTCGAGACGACGTCCGACGTCTCACCCATCGAGCGCGCGAACACGCCGGTCGCCTCGAAAACGGGCACGTCGACGCGTTCGAAGCAGAAGAGCCGGCGCACGCGATCGAACGTGTCGAGCACGGCGGCGAAGCGGCGCTGCTCGTCACGGAAGATGTCCTGGGTGCCCCGGATGCGCTTGGGGGTTTCGATACGTGCCATTTGGGGCGGGGTTACTAGCAGGTTCGAAGGGTACCGCAACGCCCGCCGCGCCTATATATTGCCCGCGAATTTCTGGTTTCCGCGATATTTCTTTGGTTGCACCTGCGAAAACCCGTCAGCATGACGCGTTTCGCTTCCAACCGCGGCCGAGTCGCCGCCATAATCGGGTCCCGGATTTGCGCCGAACCACGCCGACCAGCTTCCGCCGATCGAGCCTGACGATCCTCGCCACCGCGCTGCTCCTCGCCTCGTGCGGAAGCGGCGGCCAGACCGCGCGCAAGAAGGGCCCGAGCGGCCCGCCGCAGGTCGGCTATGTCGTCGTCCAGCCGACCAGCGTGCCGCTCACGGCCGAGCTTTCGGGGCGCGTCACCGCCTATCAGATGTCCGAGGTCCGCCCGCAGGTCGCCGGCATCGTGCGCAAGCGCTTCTTCAAGGAAGGCTCGCTCGTCCGCCAGGGCCAGACGCTCTACCAGATCGATCCGAGCCTCTACGCCGCGAGCGCCGCGCAGGCCTCCGCCAACCTCCAGAGCGCGCGCGCCAATGCCGAGGCCGCGCGGATCCGGGCCGAGCGCTACAAGCCGCTCGCCGACATGGAGGCGGTCTCCAAGCAGGACTATACCGACGCAGTATCGCAGGCGCGGCAGGCCAATGCCCAGATCGCGCAGAACCAGGCGCAGCTGCGCACCGCGCAGATCAACCTGAAGTTCACCCGCGTCCCCGCCCCGATCACGGGCCGCATCGGCCGTTCGCTGGTGACCGAAGGCGCGCTGGTGACCACCAACCAGGCCGATCCGATGGCAGTGATCCAGCGGCTCGACCCGATCTATGTCGACATCCAGCAATCGAGCGCGGACATGCTGGCGCTCCGCCGCCAGCTCGCGCAGGGCGGCGTCGCCCCGGCGAGCGCGAGCGTGCGCCTCAAGCTCGAGGACGGCAGCGACTATGCGATGACCGGATCGGTCGAATTCTCCGAAGTGATGGTCGACCAGAATACCGGCACGGTGACGCTGCGCGCCTCCTTCCCCAATCCCGAGGGGCTGCTGCTTCCCGGCATGTTCGTGCGCGCGACCTTCGCGCAGGCGATCGACAACCAAGCCTTCCTCGTGCCGCAACAGGCAGTGTCGCGAGATCCGCAGGGCAATGCGAAATTGTGGGTGGTCGGCGCGGACAACAAGGCCGTGCAGCGCGAGATCGTCGCCGACCGCGCGCTGGGCGCGAACTGGGTGGTGACGCGCGGGCTCAATGCCGGCGACAAGGTGATCGTGCAGGGCGTCGCCAACCTGCGGCCCAACATCGCGATCCGGCCGGTGCCGGCGAACGCGCCGCAGAAGATCGAGGCGCCGCGCGGCGCAGCCGGAGGGCAGAGCGGGGGCGGCTCCAGGAACAAGGGCGGCTAACCCCAGATGTCACGCGTCTTCATCGATCGCCCGATCTTCGCCTGGGTGATCGCGATCATCCTGATGCTGATGGGACTCGGCGCGGTGTTTTCGCTGCCGATCGCCCAATATCCCGACATCGCGCCGCCGCAGGTCAACATCCGTGCGACCTATCCGGGCGCATCGGCCGAGACGGTGCAGAATTCGGTGACGCAGATCATCGAGCAGCAGCTGACCGGGATCGACGGGCTCACTTATTTCAGCTCGTCCTCGACCTCGCGCGGGCAAGTCAACATCTCGGCGACGTTCGAGAAGGGCACCGACCCCGACATCGCGCAGGTCCAGGTGCAGAACCAGGTCCAGCAATCGCTCTCGCGCCTGCCGCAGCAAGTGCAGCAGCAGGGCATCCGCGTCACCAAGTCGAACCCCGACTTCCTGCTGATCATCGCAGTCTACGACAAGACCGACAAGCGCACCAACATGGACGTGTCCGACTGGATGGCGTCCAACATGCAGGACACGATTGCGCGCATTCCGGGCGTGGGCGATTCCAACGTGTTCGGATCGCCCTATGCGATGCGCATCTGGCTCAATCCGAGCCGGCTGGCGAGCTACGGGCTGATGCCGGGCGACGTGATCAGCGCGATCCAGAACCAGAATACCGAAGTCGCGGCGGGCGAGATCGGCGGACAGCCGATGCCGAACACGCAGATGCTCAATGCGACGGTGACCGCGCAATCGAAGCTCCAGACCCCCGACCAGTTCGCGCACATCATCCTGAAGACGCAATCGAACGGCGCGCACGTGCTGCTGAAGGACGTCGCGCGGATCGAGCTCGGCGCCGAGAGCTACAATTCGGTTAGCCGCGTCAACGGCCATCCGGGCGCGGGCATCGCGATCAGCCTCGCCCCCGGCGCCGACGCGCTGACCACGGCCGAGCTCGTCAAGGCCAAGGTCGCGGACATCGCGCGGAGCTTCCCCGAAGGCTTCGGCTATGCCTATGCCAACGACACGACCAACTTCATCAAGCTCTCGATCGAGGAAGTGGTGAAGACGCTGGGCGAGGCGATCCTGCTCGTCGTGATCGTGATGTTCGTCTTCCTGCAGAACTGGCGCGCGACGCTGGTTCCGATGATCGCAGTGCCGGTGGTGCTGCTCGGCACCTTCGCGGTGTTCGCGGTGCTCGGCTATTCGATCAACACGCTGACGCTTTTCGGGCTCGTGCTCGTGATCGGCCTGCTCGTCGACGACGCGATCGTCGTGGTCGAGAATGTCGAGCGATTGATGGAGGAGGATCCCGAGCTCTCCCCGCGCGAGGCGACGATCAAGTCGATGGGGCAGATCCAGGTCGCGCTGGTCGCGATCGCGCTGGTGCTCTCGGCGGTTTTCCTGCCGATGGCGTTCTTCGGCGGATCGACCGGCGTGATCTATCGCCAGTTCTCGGTGACGATCGTCTCCGCGATGGTGCTTTCGGTGCTCGTCGCGCTGATCCTCAGCCCTGCGCTCACCTCGACCCTGCTCCAGCGCAAGAGCGAGGAGCATCACGGGTGGGTCGAGCGCCGCTACCCCAAAATTGGCGACTTCTTCGCGCGCTGCCGCAACCGCTTCAACGGCGGGCTGCAATGGGTGATCGACCGCTATGTGCGCAACATCTCGTTCGTCGTCGCGCGCAAATGGATCTTCCTGCTGATCTATCTCGGCGTGGCGGCCTTGCTGGTGCTGCTGTTCTATCGCCTGCCGACCGGCTTCCTGCCGACCGAGGACCAGGGCGCGGCGAGCGTCCAGTTCCAGCTTCCCGCGGGCGCGACGCAGGGCCGGACCGAGCAGGTCCAGCGCGCCGTGGAGGATTATTTCCTCAAGCAGGAAGGCAAGGACGTCGCAGTGATGTTCAGCGTCACCGGCGGCGGCGGAGGCGGCGGCCCGAGCGGACAGAATGTCGGGCGCGGCTTCATCAACTTCGCGCCGTGGGACCAACGCCCGGGCAAGAACAACAGCGCCGACGCGATCGTCCAGCGCGCCTCCGCGGCGTTCCGCAATTTCCGCGACGCGCAGGTCTTCGCGCTGGTGCCGCCGGCGATCCGCGGGCTCGGCCAGTCGGCCGGGTTCACGATGGAGTTGCAGAACACCAGCGGGATGAGCCGCGAGGCCTTCATCGCCGCGCGCGACAAATTGCTCGCCGCGGCGAACCACGATCCCGACCTCGCCTCGGTGCGGCTCACCGATCTGCCCGACGTCTCGACGCTCAAGGTCGATATCGACCAGGAGCGGCTCTCGGCGCTGGGGCTGGCGCAGAGCGACGTCAATGCGACGCTGTCGACGGCGTGGGGCGGGCGCTACGTCAACGACTTCATCGATCGCGGGCGCGTCAAGCGCGTCTTCGTCCAGGGCGACGCGCCGTTCCGCGCCGAGCCCGACAGCATCAACGACTGGTATGTCCGCTCGAAGACCGGCGAGATGGCGCCCTTCTCCTCGTTCGCGCGGACGAGCTGGTCGACCGCGCCGACGACGCTGTCGCGCTTCCAGGGCATCCCCTCGTTCGAGTTCCAGGGCGTGCCCGCGCCGGGCAAGAGCTCGGGCGACGCGATGAAGCGGATCGAGGAGCTCGCTTCGCAGATTCCGGGGACGAGCATCGCCTGGGCAGGGCTTTCCTATCAGGAACGGCTCGCGGGCGGACAGGCGCCCCTGCTCTACGGCATCTCGCTGATCGTCGTCTTCCTGTGCCTGGCGGCGCTCTACGAGAGCTGGTCGATCCCGGTGGCGGCGATGCTGGTGATCCCGCTGGGGCTGATCGGCGCGGTGTTCGCGGTGACGCTGCGCGGACTTCAGAACGACGTGTACCTCCAGATCGGGCTGCTCACCACGATGGGGCTGGCGACCAAGAACGCGATCCTGATGATCGAGTTCGCCGAGCGCGCCGAGAAGCAGGGCATGCGCGTGATCGACGCGGCGATCGAGGCGGCGCGGATCCGCTTCCGCCCGATCCTGATGACCAGCCTCGCCTTCATCTTCGGCGTGCTGCCGCTTGCCGTTTCGACCGGCGCGGGCGCGAACAGCCGCATCGCGATCGGCACCGCAGTGATCGGGGGCATGCTGACTGCGCTGATCCTCGCGATCTTCTATATCCCCTTGTTCTTCGTGCTGGTGCGGCGCGGGGTGCGCGATGGACTGAACGCGCTGCGCGAGCGGCGGGCGCGCAAGCGGGAGGCGCAGGCGTGAGGCGGTTCGATCCCATCCATTTCGACTTGCCCCGATTCTCCCCCTTGCGGGGGAGGATTGGCGTTACGCTTGCCGCGCTCGCGCTGGCGGGGTGCACGTCGATGGCGCCCGAATATGTGCGCCCCGAAGCGCCGGTGCCGCCTTCGTGGCCGGTGGGCGATGCCTATCTGCGCCGGAGCGAGGCGGCGCTGCCCGCAGTGACGTGGCGCGAGATCTTCCGCGATGCGCGGCTGCAGAAGCTGGTCGAGCAGGCGCTGGCGAACAATCGCGACCTCAGGATCGCCGCCGCCAACATCGCCGCGGCGCGCGCGCAATACCGCATCCAGCGCGCCGACCGGCTGCCGCAGCTCGATGCCGGCGCGGGAGCGGGCGTATCGGGCGGGCGCGGGCAATCGACCGATACGCGCTTCTCGGCGGATGTCGGGGTGACCTCGTTCGAGCTCGACCTGTTCGGACGCGTCGCCTCGCTGACCGCGGCCGAGCAGAACCGCTGGTTCGCGACCGAGGCGGCGGCGCGCAGCGTGCGGCTCGTGCTGGTGAGCGACATCGCCGACGCGTGGCTCAACCACGCAGCCGATGCGAGCCTGCTCAAGATCGCCGAGGACACCGCCGCCAATGCCGAGCGCAGCGTGCGGCTGACCAGGGCTCGGCTGGAGGGCGGGATCGCGCCGCGCACCGACCTGGCGCAGGCCGAGCAGACGCTCGCCACCGCGCAATCCGACCTGGCCGAGCAGCGGACCGCGCTGGCGCAGGACGTCAACGCGCTGCGGCTGCTGGTGGGGGCGGAAGTCGATCCGGCGCTGCTGCCCGTTTCGATCGAGGCGGCGGCGCCGACGATCGCCGAGCTGCCCGCGGGGATCGATTCGGGAGTGCTGCTGCGCCGGCCCGACGTGGTGCAGGCCGAATATCAATTGCGCGCGGCCAATGCCGAGATCGGCGCGGCGCGCGCGGCCTTGTTTCCGCGGATCTCGCTGACCGGGATCCTCGGCTTCGCCAGCAATGCGCTCACCGGGTTGTTCTCGGGCGGCGGGTTCAACTGGTCGGCGGGGGCGAACGCGAACTATCCGATCTTCAATGCCGGCGCGGGGCGCGCGGGCGTCCAGCTGAGCGAGGCGCAGCGCGACGCGGCGGTGGCGGCCTATGAGCAGGCGATCCAGACGGCGTTCCGCGAAGTCTCCGACGCGCTCGCGCGGCGCGGGACGATCGGCGACCAGCTCGCGGCCGACACGCGCCAGCGCGACGCGGCGGCGGATACCTTCCGCCTCACCGAAGCGCGCTATCGCGGGGGGATCGAGCCGTTCCTCTCGAGCCTCGACGCGCAGCGCTCGCTCTATGCGGCCGAGCGGCGGCTGATCCAGACGCGGCTGACCCAGGCGAGCAACCTCGTGGCGCTCTATCGGACGCTGGGCGGGGATTCGCTGCTCGACTCGGCGGAGGGCGGGCCGAAGCCGCTCGGGGCGGAATAACGGCCTGCCGGGGCGGCGCCGAGCTTCCATATATAAAAGCTTTCGTCATTGGTGATGAGGAAGCGGATTGGCGCGGGCGCGCGGCGTGCTATGACGCGCGCGGGAGGTCGGCGCATGAAGCTGGGGCTCGAGGGCAGGACGGTGATCGTCACCGGGGGCGGTGCGGGGATCGGCGGGGCGATCTCGCTCGCGCTCGCCGGGGAAGGCGCGATCCCGGCGATCCTCGCGCGCAGCCCGCTGAAGGCGGAGTTCGAGGCGAGGATCCGCGCGCTCCAGCCCGAGACGATCTTCCT
Source organism: Pseudomonadota bacterium (assembly GCA_023390675.1). Taxonomy (GTDB): domain Bacteria; phylum Pseudomonadota; class Alphaproteobacteria; order Sphingomonadales; family Sphingomonadaceae; genus Sphingomonas. Next base: position 6,054 of record JAEWCK010000247.1, on the reverse strand, counting down.
GCAGACCGAGATGACCGACGACGACGCCTGCGCCGCGGCGGTGGCGGAAGTCGCGGGCAAGGGGCGCGGCGTGCACGGGCTGGTCAACAATGCCGGGACCAACGACGGGGTCGGGCTGGAGTCGAGCACCGCCGACTTCCTCGCCTCGGTCACCAGCAATCTCGGCCATTATTTCGGGATGGCGCACCACTGCCTGCCGCATCTGCGCGCGAGCAAGGGGGCGATCGTCAACATCTCGTCCAAGACCGCGGTGACCGGCCAGGGCGGCACGAGCGGCTATGTCGCGGCCAAGGCGGCGCAGCTCGGCCTCACCCGCGAATGGGCGGCGGCGCTGGCGCCCGACGGGGTGCGCGTCAACGCCGTGATCCCCGCCGAGGTGATGACGCCGCTCTATGCGAGCTGGATCGAGACGTTCGACGACCCGCAGGCCAAGCTCGCGCAGATCACCGCGCGCATCCCGCTCGGCAAGCGCATGACCGAGGATCGCGAGATCGCCGACACGGTCGTCTTCCTGCTGTCCGAACGCGCGGGGCACACCACCGGGCAATGGGTCTTCGTCGACGGGGGGTACACCCACCTCGACCGCGCGCTCGACTGACGAGACAAGAGAGAGGGGATGGAGATGGACACAGCGGAAGGGCGGCGCTCCTATTTGCCGGCGATCGCGCTCACGGTGAGCCTGTTCTTCCTGTGGGGAGTCGCGAACAATCTGAACGACATCCTGATCGCGCAGTTCAAGAAGGCGTTCGTCCTCTCCGACTTCGGGACGAGCTTCGTCCAGCAGGTCTTCTATCTCGGCTATTTCCTGCTCGCGATCCCCGCCTCGTTCGTGATGCGCGCAAAGGGGTACAAGGCGGCGATCGTCACCGGGCTGGTGCTCTACGGCGTCGGCGCGCTGCTCTTCTATCCCGCGGCGGCGGCGAGCCAGTATCAGCTCTTCCTCCTCGCCCTGTTCGTGATCGCATGCGGGCTCGCCTTCCTCGAGACTTCGGCCAATCCACTGATGACCGAATTGGGCGATCCGGCAGGCGCGGCGCGGCGGATCAACTGGGCGCAGGCGGCGAACCCGCTCGGCTCGCTCGCCGGCATCTTCATCGGACGGACCTTCATCCTGTCGGGCATCCATCACGACGAAGCCGCGCTCGCGGCGATGAGCGAGGCGCAGCGGCTGGCCTGGTACCGCGCCGAAACGCTCGCGGTGCAGGGACCGTACCTGTTTCTCGGCGTGCTCGTGTTGTGCTTCGCGGTCGCCGCGATGCTGATCCGCTTCCCCACCGGCGAAGTGCATGACGAAAGCGCGACCGAAGGCCGCCGCTTCCGCGAGATCTTCGGCAAGCCCCGCTTGCTCTTCGCGGCGCTCGCGCAATTCTTCTATGTCGGCGCGCAGGTCGGCATGTGGAGCTTCACCATCCGCTACGCGCAGGCAAACGTGCCGGGCATCGGCGAGAAGGCCGCGGCGGACATGCTGTTCGCCAGCCTCGTGCTCTTCGCGGTCGGCCGGTTCGCGGGGACCGCGCTGATGAGCCGCGTGGCGCCTGCCCTGCTCCTCGGCGCCTTTGCCGCGATCGCGCTGGCGCTCGCCGCCGTCGCTGCGCTCGCCGGCGGGCAGATCGGACTCTATGCGCTCGTCGCGGCGAGCTTCTTCATGTCGATCCAGTTCCCGACGATCTTCGCGCTGGGCGTCGAGGGGCTCGGACCCTTGCGCAAATGGGGAGCGTCGCTGATCGTCATGGCGATCATCGGCGGCGCAGCGCTCACCGGCGCGATGGGCTGGATCTCGGACAAGACGAGCATCGCCACTGCGATGCTCGTACCGGCCCTGTGCTTCGGCGTGATCCTGTTCTTCGCCGCATCGGCCCGACGAACCGCATGAGCATGGACGTGGTCGTGTGCACGCGCCCGGGCGAGCTGGCGCTCGACCGGCGCGAGCGCCCGGCGCGCGGTCCCGGCGAAGTGCTGATCCGCGTCCGCCGCGTCGGCATGTGCGGAACCGACTATCACATCTTCCGCGGCACCCAGCCCTATCTCGAATATCCGCGGATCATAGGCCACGAGCTGGCGGGCGAAATCGTCGAGGGCGACGAGGCGGGACGGTTCGCGGCCGGGCAGACGGTGTGCGTGATGCCCTATCTCTCGTGCGGCGACTGCAATGCGTGCCGCGCGGGGCGGACCAATTGCTGCACGCGGCTCGCGGTGCTCGGCGTGCACCGCGACGGCGGGCTCGCCGAATATCTCGCGATCGACGCGCGCTTCGTGATCGGCGCCCAAGGCCTGTCGCTCGACGCTGCGGCGATGGTCGAATTCCTCGCGATCGGGCGGCACGCGGTCGGGCGCAGCGCGGCGCGGCCGGGGCAGCGGACGCTGGTGGCCGGCGCGGGGCCGATCGGAATGGCAGTGACCCTGTTCGCGGCGCGGCGCGGCGACCGCGTGACCGTGCTCGACGCCAATGCGGCGCGCGCGGGCTTCTGCTTCGAGCGGCTGGGCTGCGAGGCGATGGTGACAACCGACGAGGACGTGCCGGCGCGGCTCTCGGCGATCAGCGGCGGCGACATGTTCGACGTCGTGTTCGACTGCACCGGCAGCCCCGCAGCGATGGAGGCGGGGTTCGATTATGTCGCGCATGGCGGCAGCTATGTGCTCGTCTCGGTAGTGTCGGCGGATATCGCCTTCTCCGATCCCGAATTCCACAAGCGCGAGATGGCGCTGCTCGGCAGCCGGAACGCGACGGCCGCCGATTTCGAGGCAGTGATCGCGGCGATCCGCGCGCATGAAGTGCCGGTGGAGGCGATGCACACGCACAGCGCGCCACTGGCGGCGCTGCCGCAGGCGCTTGGCCTATGGATGCGCCCTGAAACGGGCGTCATCAAGGCGATCGTGGCGCTGTGAGGAGAGAGAGTCGCATGACGAGCATCACCCGGCGGACCTTTCTCGGCACCGCGAGCGCAGGCGTCGCGATCGGCTTCATCCCCTCGACGCACGCGGCGCCGGTGCTGGCGGAAGTGCCCGACCAGGGCTGGCGGCTGTGGATCGACCGCGATGCCAGATACGCCGACGACCGCATCTACCTGCCCGCCCAGGTCGATCTCGCCGCGCTGGCGGTGAACCCGCCCACCGGCGGCTGGGAGGCGCTGTGGAAGGCCGAGAGCCTGGCGGTGACGCTGCCGACCACGGTGGAGGAGCATCTGTGGGGCACATTCGGCGAGCGGCCCTACACCGGCGACGAATATCGCTATGCCGAGGACGATGCGGTGCCGCAGAACGGCGCGTATCGCGGCGTCTCGTGGTGGTATCGCAGCATCGATATTCCCGCGGGGGCCGCGGGCAAGCGCGTGATGCTCCACATCCGCGGGGCGCGGCTGCGCGCCGAAGTCTATCTGAACGAGAAGCTCGTCGGCTATTCGATCATGTCCGAGCTGCCGATCCATTGCGACCTGACCGACGCGATGCGGCCCGGCGGCGCGAACCGGCTGGCGATCCGGATCACCAATCCCGGCGGGCGCTACGACTGGCGCGATTCGACGACGCTGATGTGGGGCGCGGCCAAGCTGTTCGCCTCGCACGGCTTCGGCGGAATCGATCGCGGGATGACGCTGAGCGCGCATCCGATCGACGCGCATATCGAGGACGCATGGGTGCTCAATACCCCCGATCCGCGCGTGGTGACCGCGCATATGCAGGTGCGCTTCGCCACAGCGCCGCGCGACATCGCGCGACTCCGCAAGCGCGCGAGCGTGACGCTGGTCGGCGCGCGGGGCGCGGCGACTCTCGAATCGCTGACGCTCGACGGCACGCTCGCGACTGCAGTGTTCCGCCTCAAATCGGCCGACGCGAAGCTCTGGGACCTCAACGCGCCGCATCTCTATCGCCTGCGCTTCGGCTGGGGCGAGGACAGCCGCGAGGTGCAGTTCGGCTTTCGCTGGTTCGCGCCCGACGGGCTCGGCACCGATGCCGTGCTCCGTTTGAACGGGCGGCGGATCAAGCTCTATTCGGCGATCTCATGGGGCTATTGGGGGTATAACGGGCTGTGGCCGACGCCCGAGCTGGCGAAGCGCGAAGTGACCTCGGCCAAGGCGCTGGGGCTCAATTGCCTCCATTTTCACCGCAATGTCGGCAAGGAGGAGGTGCTTGCCGCGCAGGACGCGATGGGGCTGCTCCGCGTGATGGAGCCCGGCGGCGGGCGGCACGCGATCGCGCGCGACCTGAAGCCCGGCGAGACGCTGTCCGCGGCCGACCGGTTCAGCCGCGACTATCTGGTCGCCAAATGCGTCGCGATGGTGAAGACCTTCCGCTCGCACCCGAGCCTCGCGCACTACACGCTGCAGAACGAGATCGGCGCGAACCTCGCCAACCCCGACGTGCAGGCCGTGCTGCTGGCGATGCATCAGGCCGATCCGAGCCGTGCGGTGGTGCTCAACGACGGTTTCGTCCAGCGCGGCGCGGCGCAGGCGATGTATCTGCCGTACAGCGACCATTACTGGCGATCGGACGTCGAGCAATGGGGCGGCTGGTGGAACAACCATCAGGGCGCCGCGGACCAGTGGTACGACAAATTCTACCAGTCGAAGGACGTCTACATCCACCAGCAGACGGGCAAGCCCTTCATCGTCGAGTTCGGCGAGATGGAAGGCTGCGCGGTGGCGGACAATCACGCCGCGATGGTCCGCGAGATCGAGGCGCGGGGGGGCAAGTCCTACGACCTCGCCGACCACAAGGCAGTGCTGGCGGGGGCCGAGGCGTTCCTCGACAAATGGGGGTTCCGCACGGCCTTTCCGACTGCCGAGGCGCTGTACCTGTCGATCGGGCGCAAATGCTACGAGGCGTGGGGCAATTATCTCGAGAATATCCGGCTGGGCGACGCAGTCGACATCGCGTGCATCAGCGGGTGGGAAAGCACCGCGATCGAGAACCATTCGGGGATCGTCGACAATCTGCGCGGGTTCAAGGCCGATCCCGCGCTGGTGCGCGGCAGCCTGCTTCCGGTGCGGCCGTGCGTCAGGCAGCGCCGGCTGGTCTATGCGCCGGGCGAGGCGGCATTGGTCGATCTCTGGCTGTTCAACGACACCGGCGCGGCGACGCCGGGGACGCTGCGGCTTTCGGTGGTCGATCCTTCGGGCGTCGAGCGGGCGGCGGGCAGCTACGACGTGCCCGGCTTCGTGCCCGATGTGATGGGGCAGCTCGTCGCCGAGCGGGTGGCGCTGCCGGCCTTTACGCGCGAGGGGAGCCACCGCTTGCGCTTCGTGCATTCGGCGCATCCGCAGGCGGCGTTCGAGCGCGAATTCTGGGTGGTCGGGCCGGGCCCCGCGCCGGCGCGACCGCTGCGCATCGGCGTGTCGGGAATCGCCGCTACGCTCCGCGCCGAGCTGGCGAGGCTCGACGGGGTGACGATCGAGGATTGCCGGAGCGGAGCCCGCTATGACGGCCTGATCGCGCAGGGGCTCAAGGCCGACGAGATCAAGCGGCGTCAGGTGGGCGAGCAGACCGGGCTAGAGGCGCAGCCGAAGAAGGGCGAGAAGCCGGCGCTGGTGCTCGGCGAATTGCCGGGCGAGGTGCTCGCCGCGGTGCGGGGCGGTATGCCGCTGCTCGCCTTGGTGCCCGAGGACGGGCTGGCGGACGGAGTGGCGAAGCAGCTCGCGGGGCTGGGGCTGTTCGCCTATGCGGGGCAGGTCGGCAATTTGCGCGCGCCGTGGATGGGCAACTGGAATTTCCTGCGCGCGCATCCGCTGTTCGACGGCGTGCCCGCCGACATGGCGACGAGCGTGCTGCATCAGGTCGACGGACAGGCGTCGAACGGGCTGCTGGTCGACGGCGCGGGGGTGGAAGTGATCGCGGGATACAGCCGCGATCACGACCGCCAGACCGGCGCGGCGAGCCTGACCGCGAAGGCCGGCGCGATGCGCGTCGCGCTCCACCGCATGCCCGACATGGTTGCGCCGTTGCAGCGCCGCTTCCTCGCCAACGCAGTGCGCTGGCTCGCTGGATCTTAGTTTGGGGACGTCCTCACCCCTTGATAGGGGAGAGGATAGCGAAGCCTGGCAGCTTGCTGTCTGGCGTAGC